>JADGBZ010000028.1 GCA_015231175.1 Magnetococcales bacterium
GCAGGTTTTAAAAAATTGGGTCAGCAGCATGCCATTTTAAATGCGATTGCCCTGCTTTCTTCTGGCCATACATAACGCGGTGCGTTATCACTGGCCGATGACCGAGAGCTTTCGCTGCAAGGTCACCGAGAGAGTGTTTCATGGGCAGGCCGCGAAGCGGTTTCCCCATGACCTCCTGAAGCGGGCCAGGATGCGCCTGGACCGGATCGACGCGGCATCCACGCTCGACGACCTGCGCGTCGCGGCATCCACGCTCGACGACCTGCGCGTCCCTCCCTCGCACCATCTGGAGGCTTTGGAGGTTTTTCAAGGCAACACCGCCGACCCGTCCACGTTGGGCACCCAAATCGCCAAACTCAAGGAGCGGTTTGAATGGCAAAACGTGATCGTGGGGGATGGTCTCTTTCCAGCGCAACACCGCCTCCATTGCCGAGGAGATCGCCCTGGATGGCCTCTGTTGTGATCCGCGGCGACATCCCTGCTGAAAACCTGGAAGCCGCCGACGTGGTGCAGCAATACAAGAACCTGGGCAAGGTGGAGAAAGCGTTCCGGCACGCGACGCTCTCGGAGCGGCTTCACCCTGCACAGCTTCCAGACTTTGCTCCAGAATTTGGAATCCCTGGCCCGCAACCGTTGTCAGATGCTGCCAGACCCCAAACACCCTGTCACCTTCTTCAAATTTGCCCAGCCCACCCCTTTCCAAACGGAGGCCTTCCAACTCCTCGGAATCCCCTGTACCCGGTAAACGCCCCGACATTATTGAAACAATAGTTCAATATCAATATGTTGCACAGCAAGGGCGCTGCCCTGGACCCACCAGGGAGCCAGCCCCCTGGATCCCGAGTCCTTTCCGTGTGTTCCAAATGCGATTGCCCTGACCCCTCATATCACTTCCAAATCGTCCACACCCCGATCACGATAAACCCGACCCCTGCCACCAGTTTCAATGTTTCCGGTGATACGAAGCGGGCGATGGCTCCGCCGGCCAGGACGCCTAAGGCGGATGTGGCGACCAGGGCCAGGGAGGCGCCGAGGAAGACCACCCAGCGGCTGCTTTTGCCGTCGGCGGCGAACAGCAGGGTGGCCAGTTGGGTCTTGTCGCCCAGTTCCGCGAGGAAAACGGTGGTAAAAACGGTCAACAGGAGCTTGCTGTCCATCGAACAATCCTCCGGGAGTGATTGAAAGGCCGGGGCAGAGGCGGGAGGAGCGATTGCGCCTTTCCGCTGCACCAGACAGGTTTGCCACCCTACCCGACTCCACAAGGACAAACAACAGGATCCGTGCAAGTCGGTAGAGGGAGTGGTAGCCTGAACGGCGCAGGGGGTGTGGGAGGTTGGATCTGTTGCGGGTGGTCGATTCTGTGTCGGATCGGCGGGAAAGAAAGGAAGGGGAGGGGTCATGCTGGGGAAGAGGAGTTGGGAGAAGTGGGCCTGGCTGCGCATTTGGGCTTGTCTGGGGCAGTGCGTTCTCGGGTGTGGCCTGGGATTGCTGTTGTGTGTTGCCCCATCACTGGCTGGCCCGGCTGAGGAACTGGTCCTGCTCAACTGGGCCGAGTACATGGACAAGAGCCTCCTGGCCCAATTCGAGCAGGAGACGGGGGTTCACATACGCGAGGTCTTTTTTCAGACCGAAGACGAACGTGATGGCCTTCTCGCCCAAACCAGTGGGGTGGGGTTTGATGTCGTTGTTGTTCAGGCCAAGGATATCGAGGCTTATGCACGGTCCGGGTGGCTGGCGCCTATCGAGGAGGAAAAGATTCCCAACCTGGCGCATATACCCAACAAATGGCGCACGACCTACCCGGAGACAGACCGTTATGCCGTTCCCTGGCAATGGGGGACATTTGGCATCGGTTATCGCAAGGATTTGTTGAAGAAAGAAATCACGAGTTGGATGGATTTTTTCCGCCCGATACCGGAAGCCAAAGGGCGTCTGCTCATGCTCAGTGATGCCATGGTGATGCGGACCCTGGCCATGAAGGCGACAGGGCGCTCCATGAACGATTTTACCGACCCAAGCCTCAAGGAGGCGGCGGGACTCCTGCGGGAACAGAAACCGTTTGTTCACACCTATGGCTATCTCGGGTTGGGAGAGCAGTCGCCCTTGATCACCGGGCAGTATTGGATGGCGCTGTTGTTCAACGGCGATGCCGTCACCCTGGCCAAACAAAATGCCAACATTGGTTTCGTGATACCCAAGGAAGGCACCCTGTTGTGGGAAGATTGCTTCGCCATCCTGGCGGCATCCAAAAGGAAGGATCTTGCCGCAAGGTTCATCCATTTTTTACACCAGCCACAAAACGCCGCCCGGTTGGCTGAATTCACCAACTATGCCTCGGTCAACGATGGCGTCAACCCCTTTCTCTCGGCGCAACATCGAGGTAACATGACCATTTACCCCCCGCAGGAGGTTCTTGATCGTTCGGAGTTTCCCAAAAATCCGCCGCCCAAAGTGACGCGATTTTTCAAAAACCTCCAGGTGCAGTTGATGCGCAAGGAGTAACCTGTTTTTCAATCGTTTTTTGGGTGGGTGCTGGACGGTTGTCCCGGATAGAGGATGGCTCATCGTGAAATTGCGTTGGCAGTTGGCGCTCACTCTGCTGCCCATGGTGATTGTGCCGCTTGTCGTCCTGGGATGGGTGGCTGTGTCGTATACCGTGGACACGCGCAGACAGATCGCCATTGCGGAGATCGACAACCTCCTGCAACAGATCGAGATCAACTCCAAGAACCATCTTGCCACCATTCGTTCCAATCTTTCCCTGTTTGCGCGGGCCAAAACGCTCACCAACTACATTGCTGTTGAGGATGCGGCGACTCGCTATGCCGTGTTGCAGGAGCCCCTGTTGCAGACGTTTGCCGATTATGCAGACGCCTTTCCGGAATATGAGGAAATTCGCCTCATCGATCCCCATGGCGTGGAAGAGGCGCGTTTTGCCGCCAGCGATGTGATGAATGATAGCGACAATGAAAGTCACATGCCTTACTTCAAGGGGTTGAAAGAGGCGGGGGAGAAGATTCATGTCGAGTTTTATATCAATCCTGACAACAATCGACCTGCCCTGTTTGCTGCCAAACTGGTCAAGGCGACGAGCTTTGAAAGGAGCGGTGTGGGAAAACCTCCCCTTGCTGCCTATCTGGCCCTGACCGTCCGGCCCGACTTCTTGACATCCCAGGTCAACAATCTGCGTGTGGGCAGGAACGGATTTGCTTTTTTTACCAACGAAGAGGGGCGGGTCTACGCAGGGCCGACCTGGCGTTCCCTGCCGGAGGTCATTCCTCCAGATGTCTGGGCCGTTCTGCATCCCTTGGCCGAGAGCAAGGATTTTGGCTACGTCGATTGGAATCTGACACGCTATCTGATCAAGGGGGTATCACTTGCCCATAACATCCACTTGTTCATTGCGCTTGACGAGAAGATTCTCACGGAAGGGAGCCGGGATCTCTACGTCTCCATCGTGGGTATCATGATCGTCGCCATCTTTTTTCTTCTTTTGTCTATTTATGTTGTTTTGCAACACCAGATTGTCACACCCCTTGTTCGACTCTCGCGGGTCAGCCAGGAGATAGGCCGTGGCAACCTGGACGTTGCGCTTCCCGTGTCACGGCAAAAAAACGAGTTGGGACTTTTGGTCATGGCCTTCCACAAAATGGTGGAGGATCTTCGCGACCTGCACCGGGAGATGCGGGATCATACCCTGCATCTGGAGGGGAAGGTGGCCGAACGCACGGAAGAGTTGAGCGTGATCAACAAGGAGCTGCAACGCTCCATGGATGACCTGGTCCTTGCCAAGCAGGCCGCCGAGTCAGCAAGCCGCGGCAAAAGCGAATTTTTGGCCAACATGAGCCATGAAATCCGCACCCCCATGAATGCCATCATCGGCCTTTCCCAACTCGCTCTGCAAACCCGGTTGCATCCACAGGCCCATGACTATCTGACCAAGATAACCCGTGCGTCCCAATCCCTCTTGCATATCATCAACGATATTTTGGACTTTTCCAAAATAGAGGCCGGAAAGTTGGATCTGGAGTCCCATCATTTTTTGCTGCGCGAGGTTCTGGAACATGTCGTGGATCTTTTCCGGGCCAAGGTTGCCGAAAAAAATATTGAATGGATCATTCGGACTGCCGGTGCATGTCATGATGCACTCGTAGGTGATTCATTGCGACTGGAGCAGGTTTTGTTGAACCTGATCAGCAATGCCGTCAAGTTTACGGCCCGGGGTGAAATCGAGCTGCGCGTGCAAACCGTGCAGGAAGGGGTCGGGGATGTCACCTTGGAATTTTCCGTCCGTGACTCCGGAATCGGCATGACTGCGGAGCAGACCTCCAAGCTGTTCGCCCCCTTTTCGCAAGCCGACTCCTCCACCACGCGCAAGTTTGGGGGCACAGGGTTGGGTTTGGTTATTTCCAGACGTCTGGTGGCCATGATGGGGGGGAACATCTGGGTGGAGAGCCATTTTGGCGAGGGGAGCACCTTTCGTTTTACGGCCAGTTTTTTGCGCCAGCCTGAACCTGTCACTGGTGACATGGTTCTTCCTGCGGAGTTTGTTTCTCATCGAATCCTGGTCGTTGATGATACGGCAGCTGTTCGGGAATCCCTGCTGGAGATGCTGACACTGTTTGGGTTGACTGCCCATGCCGTGGGATCTGGCGAGGAAGCGGTCTCTATGGTGCAGCGGGATGTTGTGTCAGGGTCTGCCTGGCATGTGTTCCTGATCGATGGGGCGATGCCGGGCCTGGATGGTGCCGCCACGCTACGACAACTGATGGAGTTGTTCCCTGCCGGGCAACGTCCAAAGTCGATTCTGATGGTCCCCTCTGGGCAGGAGGAGAAGATCCGCCTTGAGGCACGCTCGGTCGGTGTCGATGCCATGTTGACCAAACCTGCCGATTGTTCGACCTTGTTTGATACGATTGTGGGTGTCTTGGGACAACAGGTGGTCAAGCCTCAGCGCCAGCAAGCTGACTTCATCGATCTCCAGGAAGTCACCAGGTCGATCGGCGGGGCCCGGGTGTTGCTGGTGGAAGACAACGAGATCAACCAACAGGTGGCCAGGGAGATATTGAGTCTGGCCGAGCTGCACGTGGAGACGGCTGCCAACGGTTTGGAAGCATTACAAAAGGTCACTGCCACGGATTACGCTGCCATTTTGATGGATATTCAGATGCCGGAAATGGATGGTTATGAAGCGACTCGCCGCATGCGCCACAATCCGCGCCATGCACAGACCCCCATCATTGCCATGACCGCGCATGCCATGTCCGGTGACCGGGAAAAATGTCTCGCCGCCGGCATGAATGACCATGTGACCAAGCCGATTGACCGCAAGCAGCTTTTTACGACCCTGGTACGTTGGATCGATCCGGGTAAGTGTAGCGGGCCGGTTGTCAGACCTGCTGCGACGCCCCTCCCGACTGGCCAAACTCAACTTCCCGCCACCCTTGCCGGGATCGACCTGGATTCCGTCCTGGAACGCATCAACCATAACCACGCCATTCTGAGTTCCATCCTGCTGGAGTTTCACCGTGATTTTTCCCACACCGTGGCAACGATCCGTGAAAACCTGCGCTCGGAAAACCCGGAGTTGTGGCAGCAGGCCAGACGCCTGGCGCACTCTGTCAAAGGGGTTGCAGGGAACCTCTCGGCGCAGGATTTGTTTCATGCGGCGCGGGATCTGGAACTTGGCATCCGCGACAACCAACAGCAACGATGGCCCCAGTTGCTGGAGGTTTACGACAAGGCGCACACGACGGTTTTGCACGCGATCGGTGCATGGGTGGATGAGGCGAGGGTCGATCTTGCGCAGAAGGAAGATCCTCCTTCTTTGACCAAAGTTGTCGATGCACAAGTCATCACGCCTCTTTTACGCAACCTCGACACCCTGATCCAGGGTGCGGATGCCGAATCACAAAGCGTTTTCGATGCCCTCAAGCCGTTATTGCAGGGCTCCGAGGGCCTGCGGGATGTTTTTGCACGTCTGGAGGAGGCGCTCGGGAACTTTGACTTCCCTGCTGCACACGTTGCTCTGCACGATCTTGCCCAGAGGCTTGGCGTGCCTGTTTCGTCCGATTGATTTGTCTGGCCTGATTGCGGTGATGACTTACCTATTCCCTTCTTCATCGAGTTCGAGTATGTTCGCTGGCAGCGAATTTTTCTTGCGATCAGAGAGTCACCCTGATATAGTTATGTCATGCTTGGTAGGGAAGATGTCGCATTTCCATGGAATCGCTTAAGCGGTTCGCGGGGGCTTCGGCCCCTACCTTGACCACCCCCGGCACTGTGACTCTGTGTCGATGGCTGCACGCGAGTGTTGCCGTTGCGCGGTACGGAGTATCGGGAAAGGGTTTAATCAAAGCCGTCGAGATGCGGCTTTGATCGAAATCGGTTAGGAGTAAACCCTCGTCTGACTTCCATCTCTGAATGTTCGCGACGCTCTGCGCAATCCTGCACAGGGTGCATTCAGGGAGATGAGATATGAACAGGTCAGATACTCCGTCAAGCAACAGACGAGGGGAGCCGGGCAGGCGTGCATTACGGTGGATTGGCCGGGCCTTGGTTAGGCCGCACGTACTGATGGCTGTGATCAGGGTAGCGATGGCTATCGTCAAGTTGATTGCATACATTCGGGAACTGTTCGGTGACTCCTGACCAACTTTCACATAAGAATGAGTCCTATGCTCAACGAAGCTCTAAAGATGGTTCGGCTATTCCACCGCCAGAACCAAGTCCAGGTTTCCCAGGGAACCGGCCTCTCGAAGTCGTATATCTCCGAAATTGAGTCAGGTCGTAAAAAGGTCTCCATGGACGTACTGGAGAAGTATGCTTCCTACTTCAGCATGCCCCTCTCGTCTCTTCTCTTTTTTGCCGAGCAATCAGCGAATCAAAAAGCAGGTGACGACATTCGGGAAGTTGTCGCAGAAAAGGTCATCAAAATGTTGGACTGGTTGGTCTCGGTTTCTGAGTTTGATAAGACGGTAGATGGGAGAGGAAAGAGGTGAATCGTCATCCCCTGAACCAGTCACCTTTCTTCAAACTCAGATCCAGAAAGAAGCTTGCTAATATTCTGGGATTGGGACTCAAGGATCTGGAGGTGTTTGCCCAAAATGAGGCTGATGAGAACTATAGACTGTTCGAGATCAGGAGGGGAGGCAAGGCTCGACCTATCCAATGGCCAATACCATGCCTACAGCGTATTCATAAACGCGTTTGCGACCTTCTTGCTCGGATAGAGACGCCTAATTATCTGCACTCAGCCATCAAAGGTCGGTCGTATCTGTCTAATGCCAAAGCTCATTCGGGCGATACGGCACTGGTGAAGGTGGACATCAGGAAGTTTTTTCCATCTGTCACGGTACAGTCCGTCAAAAGCTTTTTCCTCAAAACAATGGGGTGTAGCCCTGATGTCGCGGCTGTGCTGTCCAAGGTTCTCACAGTGTACGGTCACCTGCCGACTGGAAGCAGTGTCAGTCCGATTTTGTCATTTTATGCCCACCTGGACATGTTTGGGGAAATCGAACAGTTGGCCAGGAAGCGTGGGGCAGTGATGACCTGCTATGTGGATGACATGTGCTTTTCTGGGAGGAGTGTAACGCGCAAATTTTTATACGAGGTGAGGCTGATCATTCATCGGCATGGATTGAAGACCCACAAGATCCATTGTTTTGCTCCTGGGGTACCAAGAATTGTTACTGGTGTCGTAGTTACCGGTGATGGGATGAAGCTACCTAACAAACGGCACCAGGCAATTGCTGAGGATTTTGCGAAATTCCAATCCAGCTTGGATGAAAAGCAGAAATTGAAAATCTTTCAGTCTCTACTCGGAAGGGTCAATGAGGCATCACAAATTGAGCCAAGGTGGAAGAACAAGGCAACTTCTTTGTGTCAAGAAGTGAATAAAATGTTATATTGTGGCAGACAAAATGACGGATGTTGAAATAGAAGCGCATCTGCAAAGTATTTTGGAGTTGAATTATGGTAAACGAATATACCATTTCCGAAGCCGTAAACCGGTTGGTCAATATAGCCAAACCGGCCAAGGTGATCCTGTTCGGTTCCTATGCCACCGGCGAGGCTACCGACGATTCCGACTTGGACTTCATGATTATTGAACCGAACTCCACCATGACAAGCCAAGATCGAGTTGCGCTCCGAGACGCGGTGGGGGATATTGGGACCGGCGTGGACGTGTTGATATTCACCGAGGAAGAAGCCAATCGGCGGGGCCAGGTTCCCGGAACGGTCATCTATTGGGCGCTCAGGGAAGGGCGGGTGATGTATGAATCTACCGCACATTGAGGAAGCCCTGCGGTCTCTTCGGTTGGCGGACCGGGATATCGCCGCTTTCGAGACTTTGCGGGATGCTCCTCGGTCCTCCCTCGTATCTGCCTGTTTTCACGCCCAACAGGCCGTGGAGAAGTGCCTCAAGGCTGTTCTGTTCCAAAATCGCATCGAATTCCGACGCACCCATGATCTTACGGTATTGACGCGCCTCTTGCGCGATAATGGCGTCACTCTGCCCGTTTTGGATGAGCGTTTGGCCGTATTGAATCCTTGCGCCGTGGATTTCCGTTACGACGAGGAAACCGCCGACCTTCCCGATCGTGAGTCGATAACTGCCTTGGTGACGACGTTGAGGGAGTGGTCTGGAACATTGGTGGGGTAAAGCGCAAGAGATGCCACCACCGAAACGAAAGGCGGCACAACATAGCTTTCCCTCACGCCCTCTCATCCAACCACGCCATCTGGATGGCTTCGAGGATTTTCTCGTTGCACCGCTCCGGCGGGTCGGAAAAACCGGGCAACGCCAACACCCACTGCATGAGATCGGTAAAACGCACCGAGAGGGGATCCACATCCGGCTTGCTGTCGGCCAGGGCGAGGGCGATGTCGGAGACATCGGTCCACTTCAGTTGCATGGGCATCTCATGTTCCTTTTTTGTTTTTGTCCACACTGATGTTGACGGTGTAGGTCGGGATGGTGACCCGCAACCCGTCCAGGGCATCGCTGATCGTCACCTGACAGGCCAGGCGGCTGGTGGGGGTCAATCCGAAAGCCTCGTCCAGCACATCTTCTTCCTCCTCGGAAGCCTCCTCCAAACGGTCGAACCACTCCGGGTCAACGATCACATGGCAGGTCGAGCAGGCCAGGGAACCCTCGCAGGCCCCCTCCAGGGGGAGGTTGTGTTCGTGGGCGGCCTCCAGGAGGGAGATACCGGCCTCCACCTCCACGGTTTGTTGCATGGGCAGAAAGGTGATCCTGGGCATGGTTGGATAGTCCTATTCAAAGTCAGTCAGTTGGCGACCGGTCATGACAGCTTTTATGTTGTGATCCATGCGCCGCTGGGCGAAGAAGGTTGTGGCCCGATCCAAATCCTGGATGCGATCCAGGATGGCATGATGATTCTCCTGCCCGATGGCTGCACGCAGAGCCAGCATGCTGGCCTCGATGGGTTGCCATTCGGCGTCGGTCAACAGGTGCCGGTCGGTGGCCAGGGCGGCCTGGAGGGCGACCAGAACTCGTTCGGCATCGACCCGTGCCTCCTGGAGATGGCGGCGTTGCAAATCCTCTTCGCCATGTTCCAGGGCCTCCCGCAACATGCGTTCAATCTCGCCGTCACCCAAACCATAGGAGGGTTTGACGGCCACGGATTGTTCCACCCCGGTGGTTTGTTCCCGGGCGGATACGGTCAGGAGGCCATCGGCATCGACCTGAAAGGTGACCCGGATGCGCGCCGCCCCGGCCACCATCGGGGGAATGCCCCGCAACTCAAACCGGGCCAGAGATCGGCACTGCTCGACCGTTTCCCGTTCCCCCTGCACCACATGGATGGCCATGGCCCCCTGTCCATCCTTGAAGGTGGTGAACTCCTGCGCCCGGGCGGTCGGGATGGGACTGTTGCGCGGCACCACCTTTTCCACCAGGCCGCCCATGGTTTCCAGCCCCAGGGAGAGGGGGGTCACATCCAGCAGCAGCACATCCGAACGTTGTCGGCCTGCCAGCAGGTCAGCCTGGATGGCTGCTCCCAGGGCGACGATCTGGTCGGGGTCCAGATCGACCAGCGGCTCCTGTTTGAACAGGTCGGCCACAAAATCCCGAATGGTCGGCATGCGGGTGGAGCCGCCGACCAGGACCACCCCCTGGAGATCTTCCGGGGTGACTCCGGCGTCCTTCAGGGCGCGCCGACAGGGCACACCGGTGGCGCGCACGTACTCCTGGGTCAGGGCGGCAAATTCGGCGCGTCCCACCTCCCGGCGATAGGAACGCCCATCGGGAAAAGCCAGATTCGCCTCAACCATGGCTGCCGTGGTCAGGGCCTCTTTGACCCGCCGGGCTTCCTGAAACGCGCCATGCAGTTGTCCCGGAGTGGGGGAGGTCAGCTCCATTTCCTGCAAAAACAACATGCCCAGGCGACGATCAAAATCATCTCCCCCCAACGCCGAGTTGCCCCCGGTGGCCATCACCTGAAAGACCCCCTGGGTCAGTTTCAGGATGGAAATATCGAAGGTGCCGCCCCCCAGGTCGTAGATGGCGTACACCCCCTCCCGGTTTTGGTCCAGGCCATAGGCCAGCGCGGCGGCGGTGGGTTCGTTGACCAAGCGCAGCACCTCCAGGCCGGCCAGGCGGCAGGCATCTTTGGTGGCTTGCCGCTGGGCATCATCGAAATAGGCCGGAACCGTGACCACCGCACCATACAACGGCCCACCCAGGGTGGCTTCGGCGCGTTTTTTTAAATTTTCCAATATTTTTGCTGAGATTTCCACCGGCGACCACCCACGCCCACCGGCATGAAACCTGACCATGCCACCCGCGCCGGCCTCCAGGCGATAGCCACCTGCCGGCACATCCGCCAACCCCCGGCCCATGAACCGCTTGACCGAAACGATGGTCTCTTCCGGATGGGTGATGGCCAGTGGATGCGCCTCCCGGCCCACCAGGACGTTGCCGTCGGCCCCCAGGTGGACGATCGAAGGGAGGGAGAGATGACCCGCACCATCGGGGATACAGGCCGGCGCCCCTTGCAGGTTCATGGCTGCCACCAGGGAGAAGGTCGTGCCCAGATCGATGCCCACCACGCGGCGCGGCTCGATGGGACGTGCGTCGTGTGGTTTTGGGGCGGCGCCGGGTTCGGCGATATCCATCAACACATCCATATTTTCCCTCGATTCCGTAGCGTCAAGGAGAACACTTTTCACGCAACCTGACCTTGATCTTCTCCGAGACATCCCTTGATGCATCCGGGTCGCCCATGGGGGTGTTGCTGCGTACAGCGCTCAACAGGTCAGCCGGACTTTTGAGGCCAAGGGTCCGTTCCAGGGTGTCAGTGACGAAGGTCGACTCAGTCAGGCCAAGCCGTTTTGCCTCTTGTGCCATACGCGCTTCCAAAGCTGAGTCCAATCGAATCGACATGGTCATGTTGTTCTCCGGTATGTCACACACTCAAATGGCTTGTTCCTCCAAACGATCCACCTCTTCCATGAAGCGCAGATGGTAACGCAAACGGTTCAGATGCTGCCCGGCGGTTGCCCACGCTGAAGGGGCGGGCGCCGCTGCCAAAGCGGTGGCAAAAACGGCATCCAGGGTGGTTATCTCGGCCTTGATGCGTTGTTCAACATCCAGGCGGAGTTTGGCCAGTCGTTGACCGCCTGGGTCGCTTGCCGGGTCGATTGTGGCCAACTCTTCCCGCATCTCCATGACCTCCATGAGAAATTCAGGATCGCCAGCCATGTTGTCACCTCTTTTGGCCGGATCTGGAGAGGGTGATCCACCCAGGGTTTGCAACAGGTATTCGCCCCGTTGCAGGGGGTCGCGCAGGGTGCGCCAGGCATCGTTCAGTTGGGTCACCTGCTCCAGGGAGTAACGCCGTTCCTGGGCGGAGCGCAGCGCAAAACGGTCGGGGTGGAGTTGCTGCTGCTTCTCCCGATAGATTTGTTCCGCCCGGCTGCGCTCCACCTGGAAAGAGCGTGGCACCTCCAGCAGGGCAAAGTAGTCCGCACCCGGATCCGGGGGCTGGATGGCCCGGCAACCGGGACAAAACGGTTCCAGAGCCACCGTCGCCCCACAAGACCAGCAACTCCTGAGGTGTGTCATGGATCACCCATCCGTTTGTCACACTTTGAACGATTCCCCACACCCGCACCGTTCTTTTTCCAGAGGATTGACAAACTTGAATCCAGAGCGAAACTGCGCTGTCTCGAAATCGACGATGGTCCCATTCAGGACCAGCAGGGATTTGTCATCCACCACGACACGCACGCCCCGGCAGTCAAATTCGTGATCCTCCGTGGCCACGGTGTCGCAAAACTCCAATTTATAGGACATGCCCGAGCAACCGGAGGTGGTCACGCCGATGCGGATGGCTCCATTCGGGGTGCCACGCTTGGCGAGCATCTGTTTGGCCTTGTCGGCAGCCTGTTCGGACATGGTGATCGAGCGGGCTGGATCGCTCATGTTTTTGACTCCTTGTTCTGTTGTTTTTGGCGAAAATCCTGGATGGCGGACTTGATGGCGTCTTCTGCCAGGACCGAGCAGTGGATTTTGACCGGCGGCAGGGCCAACTCTTCGGCGACCTGGGTATTTTTGATGGCCAGAGCCTCGTCGAGGGTTTTGCCTTTGATCCATTCGGTCACCAGCGACGAGGAGGCGATGGCCGAGCCGCAGCCAAAGGTCTTGAACTTGGCGTCGTCGATGACGCCTTGTTCGTTGACCTTGATTTGCAGGCGCATGACATCACCGCAGGCCGGGGCGCCGACCATGCCGGTGCCGACGTTGCTGGCATTTTTATCCAACGCCCCGACGTTGCGGGGATTTTCGTAGTGGTCGAGCACTTTTTCGTTATAGGACATCTCTGTTCTCCTGTTTCAATGTCCACTCCATTG
The DNA here is from genome assembly GCA_015231175.1 of Magnetococcales bacterium. Taxonomy (NCBI): domain Bacteria; kingdom Pseudomonadati; phylum Pseudomonadota; class Magnetococcia; order Magnetococcales; species Magnetococcales bacterium. The sequence goes on from JADGBZ010000028.1 coordinate 12,880, forward strand.
GACCGTACTGGGATCGATCCCTTCCTGCACCATATCCCACAGGGGGGACATTTCCCGCAATTTTTCGACAGCCGTGACGACCTTGTTGATCACAAAATCCACCTCTTCGGTCGAGGTTTGGCGGCCCAGGCCGAAGCGGATGGAGGTATGGGCCATATCTTCGCCGATCCCCATGGCGCGCAGCACATAGGAGGGCTCCAGCGAGGCGGATGTGCAGGCTGATCCCGAGGAGACCGCCACATCCTTGATGGCCATCATCATGGACTCCCCTTCGACATAGCCGAAGGAGATGTTGAGATTGCCGGGAACGCGGTGTTCCATGTCGCCGTTGGTTTCCACGTGGGTTAGGCGTGCGGTGATGCCGTCGTAGAGTCGTTGCCGCAGGGCGAGCAGGCGGTGGCTCTCTTCCGGCATCTCCTGCTGGCTGATGGCGCAGGCGGCGCCCAAACCGACGATCAGGGGCGTGGAGAGGGTGCCGGAACGCATGCCCCGTTCGTGGCCGCCACCGTGGATGATGGCCTTCAACCGCACCCGGGGACGCCGCCGCACATAGAGGGCGCCGATCCCCTTGGGACCATAGATTTTGTGGCCCGAGATCGAGAGCAGGTCGATCTGCATCGTCTCGACATTCAGGGGGATCTTGCCCACCCCCTGGGCGGCGTCGCAGTGAAAATGGACCTTGCGGGAGCGGCACAGGGCGCCGATCTCCGCCAGGGGTTGGATCACCCCCACCTCGTTGTTGACCGCCATGATCGAGACCAGAATGGTCTGGTCGGTGATGGCGTCGGCCAAGGTTTTCAGGTTGACCAGGCCATTGCGTTCCACCGGCAGGTAGGTCACCTGGAATCCTTCATCCGCTTCCAGGTGGCGGCAGGTATCGAGGACCGCCTTGTGTTCGGTCACCAGGGTGATGATGTGGTTCCCTCGTTCCCGATTGAAACGGGCCACGCCGGTGATGGCCAGATTGTCCGATTCGGTTGCCCCGGAGGTGAAGACAATCTCCCGGGGGTCGGCGCCGATGAGGTTTGCCACCTGCTCGCGGGCCGCCTCGACGGCTTTGTCCGCTTCCCAGCCATAGGGGTGCGAACGCGACGCCGGGTTGCCAAATTTTTCGGTAAACCAGGGGAGCATGCTCGCCAAAACCCGGGGATCCACCGGAGTGGTGGCCTGATAATCCAGATAGATGGGCAATTTCACTGTTGTTATCTCCTTTCAACCACCGGTTGCCGGCAAGGCCCCTGACATGGTGCGCAGACGCCTCACCACCCGGGCAAAACTTTGAATGAATCGATCCACTTCCGCCAATTGGCTGTTCCAACCCAGGGAGATGCGCACAGCGCCTCGTCCCAGGGTTTCCGGCACCCCCATGGCGCGCAACACAGGCGAAAAAGCCACCCTGCCCGAGGAACAGGCCGAACCCCCACTCACCGCAAAGCCGGCCAGATCCATGTTCATGACCAGGGTTTCGCCCTCCAGTCCCTCCAGTCCCAGCAGGGTGGTGTTGGGCAGGCGGGCCGTTTTCCGACCGAAGAGGATACCCTCGGGAATTTCGGCCAGCAGCCCATCTTCGAGATGGGCGCGCAACTGTTGCAACCGTTGGGCCTCGGCCTCCAGGCCGGGCGAGAGGGCAGTGACGGCGGCGCCAAAACCGACGATTCCCGGAACATTTTCCGTGCCCGAGCGTCGTCCCGACTCCTGGCCTCCGCCCCGCAACAGGGGTTCCATGGGGCGGCGTTTATCCACGATCAGGGCTCCGATCCCTTGGGGGCCGCCCAGTTTGTGGGCCGATACGGTCAAAAAATCAACAGGCAGATGTTCCAGGTCCACGACAACCTTGCCCACGGTCTGGGTGGCATCCACATGCAGGGGGACACCCCGGGCGCGGCATGCCGCTCCTATCGCCGCGACAGGTTGCATGACGCCGGTTTCGTTGTTGGCATGCATCACCGATACCAGAAACGTCTCCGGTCGCAGGGCTGATGTGATCCAATCGGCATCCACCACGCCCTGGCCATCGACGGGGGCGACCAGGAGCCTGATGCCGCGCCGGGCCAGGGCCTGGCAGGGCTCCAGGATCGAGGGGTGCTCCACGGCTGAAACGATGATCTCGCCGGCGTGGTCGTTGGCCGCCGCCAAACCGGTCAGGAGCGTATTGTTGGCCTCGGTGCCGCCGCTGGTGAAGAGCACCTGGCTGGCATGGGTACGCAACAAGCCGGCCAGGGCGCGCCGGGCATGTTCCACCGCCTGACGGGCCATGCGACCAGGGGTATGGATCGAGGAGGGGGATCCCCACCGCTCGCCCAGCCAGGGGAGCATGGCCTCCCGGACTGCCGGTCGCAGGGGCGCCGTGGCGTTGTAATCGAGATAGATCATCCCAGGAGTTCCAGGGGGTTGTGGTCGGGCCGGGACCGTTTGTTCCGATACGCTTCCGCCAGGCCGTCCAGTCTGACCGATTCCAGATATTCATGGATTTTTTCGCCCAACTCCACCCAGAGGTTGTGGGCGATACAGCGGCTGGAGCGAACGCACCCATGACCCTCTGCGTCGGCGGCATCGCAGGCGGTGGTGCGGATGGATTCGTCCACCGCATGGATGATATCCGCCACGCTGATGGTGGCGGGCGACCCCGCCAGAAGGTAACCGCCTCCCGGTCCCCGCACACTGCGTACCAGGCCCCCGCGCCGCAGTTTGGCAAAGAGTTGCTCCAGGTAGGAGAGGGAGATCTCCTGGCGTTCGGCGATCTCCGCGAGCGAGGCCGGTCCGTGGGTTGTATGACAGGCCAGATCCAGCATGGCCGAGACGGCATAACGTCCCTTGGTGGTCAATTTCATGGTCCGCACCCTCCCTGCATCTCACCGGGTTGCGCTGGATTTGGCCTGGCGACGCCTTGCAGGCAATCGGGCATCTCCCCTTTCGCCGGGGTTGCCTGGTTCGACCTGGCAACGCCTTGCAGGCAATCGGGCACGCCTCCCTTCGCCGGGGTTCCGGCAGGTGATTTTTTCATCTTTCCTTCGGGAAAGTCGTTATGTTTTTCCAAGGCATGCGCTGTGTTTTCCTTCATCTCTTCCAGGGTCTGGATACGGTCATCCAGGTGGTGCATCTGCTCCAGCACGCAGGTGATGGCCCGGACGACCGGATCGGGCATGCTTTCCATCTGGCCATAGGCGGGAAACAGGGCGTCGGCCTTCTCCTTCGCCCCCCGACTGCTGACGATGACCCGGCCCGGAATGCCGACCACGGTGGTATTCCTGGGGACATTGTTGACCACCACGGCGTTGGAGCCGACCCGGGCGTTGCTGCCGATGGTCACCGGTCCCAATATTTTCGCCCCGGCCCCGACGATGACATTCTCTTCCAGGGTGGGGTGACGTTTCCCTTTCTGCCAGGTGGTTCCTCCCAGGGTGACGCCGTGATAGATGGTCACGTTGTCGCCGATTTCGGTTGTTTCGCCGATGACCACCCCCATGCCGTGATCAATGAAAAAGCCCTGGCCGATCCGGGCTCCGGGGTGGATTTCGATCCCCGTCAACATCCGTCCCAGATAGGAGACCATCCGGGCGGCAAGTTTGAGATGGTGCGTCCACAACCAGTGGGCCAGGCGATAGGCCAGCATGGCGTGAACGCCCGGGTAGCACAGCAGCACCTCCAGGACATGGCGCGCCGCCGGATCCCGTGCAAACACCACCCGAATATCATTGCGAATGCGTGCAAACATGCTGACCGGGTCTCCCTTTCTTGGCAACTATTCACCACACGGCATCTCATCGGGGTCCAGGGGGCTGGCTCCCTGGCAGGTCCAGGACAGAGTCCTGGTGGGTTCGGGGCGAAGCCCTGACAAAGGCTTTCACATCCAACAACACCCCTCCCGCCTGAACCGAGCCATGTGGAGAGGATCCAATGTCCTAGGTAAATAGTCAAGTATTATTGTGCACGCCCGCAGCAGTGCGCGTTGATCGAGGGAGCGTCACCTGAACCCCGTTCCCTGGCGCTTGAAACGCCAAACCCCTCTCATGGAGGGGTTTGGGGGGCGGTGTTGCGTTCGTTGGGGCGCCCAGCCCGCGCAGAGTGAACGCTGTATTTTGCCTGCGACAAGCGAACAACCCTGGATCTACTACACAGGGTAATCATATCCTGATGTCATGTATCATGCAAATCTTTTTTTTTGGAGTCATCCATGGAACGTATTCTGGGGTTGGATCTGGGCACGACATCACTTGGCTGGGCGGTGATCGATCAGGATGCGGGAGGGGAGGCAGGCCGGGTTGTCGCGATGGGTGTGCGCATTTTTCCCGAAGGGTTGGAGGAGAAAACCCACCTTCCACGCAACCAGACCCGGCGCCTGGAGCGTATGGCCAGGCGGCAGCGGCAGCGGCGGCGAAACAGACGGAAGAATTTGGGCAAGGCCCTGACAAAGTTGGGGCTGTTGCCGGACTTTCATGATGCCGCCGGCTGGCGTGAGGTGATGGGGGTGGAACCTTATGGGTTGCGCGCCCGGGCCGTGGTGGAGCCTCTGCCCCCGCACCATCTGGGCCGTGCCTTGTATCATCTTGCCAAGTTGCGCGGTTTTTCCAGTTCCCGGTTGGTCAGTGGTGAGCCAACTGCGGAGGACAAGGAGAAAAAGGAGAAAGAAGAGGGGAAGGTCAAGCAGGCGATTGAAACCCTGAACAAGGAGTTGGCGGGGCAGACGCTGGGGACATTTCTGGCCGGACAGGAACAAAAACGGCGGCGCAGGCTGGGCCGTGAGATGGTGGTGGAGGAGTTTGAACGTATCTGGGCGGCCCAGGCTCCCCACCATCCGACAATATTGACCGAAGCGAATCGGGACGAGATTCACCGGATCATTTTTCATCAACGCCCGGTTTTTTGGCGGGTCAACACCTTGGGGAGGTGTGATCTGGAGCCGGAGGCGCCCCTTTGTGCGCGGGGATCCTGGCTTGGCCAACGTTTTGTCCTGTTGCAGAATTTGAACAGTCTGCGTTTGGCAAAGCCGGAAATTCGGGAGCTGGACGCTGAAGAGAGGCTTGTTCTCCTGGAGCATTTGAGTAACCAGGGGGAGAGCAGTTTTGGCGGGTTGCGCAAGGCCCTTGCCGGCCTCTGGAAGGCGAAGGATCACCCAATCAAGGGGGTGGTCTTCAATTTTGAAGAAGGCAAGGCCAAAAAGATGCCTGGCAATCGGGTGGAAGCCAAAATACGAGAGGCCCTGGGGGAGGCGTGGGCAACACATCCGCATGTATCGATGATCCGCGATGAATTGTATCCAAAACTGGAAAAGATTCATTACCACCGTGTTGGCGGGCGGCGCATGGAAATCCGAACTTTGTTGGGGGTTGCGGAAGAGCGAAACCGCTTTGTGCAGGAGGCCATGGACCCATGGGCGTTGACCCGGGAGCAGGCTGAAATTTTGGGAAAATTCGAGCCGCCGCCGGGTTGGTTGCGCCATTCGGAAAAGGCCATTCGCCGGATGCTTCCCCTGATGGAGGAGGGCAGGCGGTACGACGAGGCGAAGGAGGCGTGTTATCCAGCGGGCTCGGATGGGGAGGGGGAGCGCTGTTCGCTGTTGCCGGCCCACCCCCGGAAGCAGCCGGAGACGCGCAACCCGGCGGTGCGGCGGGCATTGAACGAAACCCGCAAGGTGGTGAACAACCTGTTGGTCGTCCATGGGCCTTTGCAGCGGATACGCATTGAATTGGCCAGGGAATTGAAATTATCTCCTGCGCAGAGGTTGGAGTATCAAAAGACGCAGAAGAAAAGGGAGGGGGAGAGAGAAGAGGCGCGCAAGGAGCTGGAAAGCAACGGTATTGCTTCACCAGGTCGGGACGACATCGAAAAATGGCTGCTGTGGAAGGAGTGTCAGGAGGTGTGCCCCTACACGGGGCAGCCTATCGGCTTCGACGCCCTGTTTGGGCAAGACCGGTTTCAGGTCGAGCATATGCGTCCACTCTCCCGCTCCCTGGATAACGGTTTTGGCAACAAAACCCTGTGTGACACCGAGGAGAATCTGCGCAAGAGCAACCGCACACCATGGGAACTTTATCATGGCGATACAAAGCGTTGGGAGGAGATCAAACAGCGGGTGACAAAGAGCCTGCCCCCGGCCAAGGCGAGGCGCTTTCTGGATGAGACCTTCTCGGAAATCGGTTCTGACGCATGGGCCGACCGCCAGTTGCAGGACACGCGGTATGCCGCACGGGAGGTGCGGGATTTTCTGGCTCGGCTGGGTTTGCCGGTCGAGACGCGCAATGGGGCGATGGTGGCCCAGTTGCCGGTCGAGACGCGCAATGGGGCCATGACGGCCCAGTTGCGCCATTTCTGGGGTCTGGAAAGGGTGCTGCCCCCGAGTGCATCGGGCCGGAAAAATCGGGATGACCATCGGCACCATGCCGTGGATGCCCTGGTTGTGGCCTTGACCTCGACGACGGCTGTACAGGCCTTGAGTCGCCTGCATGCCCGCGAACAGAAGGCCCGATCCGGGGCTTTTCCGCTTCCCTGGGCTGGCTTGCGCGAGGAGGCCAGGGCGATTTTGGGGCAACTGGTCGTGTCGCACCGGGTGCGGCGCAAAATCTCCGGTCCCCTGCATAAGCAAACCAACTATGGGGATACGGGGAGCAGTGCTGGAAAAAAGGGTGAGTATGCGATGTTCGTCTTTCGCAAACCTCTGGAGGCGGTCAGCAAGGCGGCGATTGACGATATCCGGGATGCCCGGGTTCGCGCTATCGTGACTCAACATGCCGAGCGTTTTGGCGGTGATTTGAAAAAGGCCCTCAAACAAGGTTATCCGGTGATCCCGGGTCGCGATGGCAAACCGGACCGGGAGATTCGCAAAGTTCGTCTGTTTTTAAAGCAACAAAAGCGTCTCATGGCACGGTTGGGAGGGGGACGTTCCTGGGCTGATTCGGGTGAAAACCATCACATGGCCATCTACAAAAATGCGGCGGGAAAGGTTTGCCATGAGGTGGTCAGTTTGCTTGAGGCGGCACGGCGAAAATCGTGCGGGGAGCCGGTGGTGCGACGTGACCTCGGAGAGGGGTGGCGGTTTGTCTTCTCTCTGGGCAAGGGGGAGATGCTGGCTTCGATCGGGCAGGATGGATCGCGTTCGTTCTGGGTGGTGACCAGCGTTTGGTCAGATGGTGTGATCGTGCATGTTTCTCACACGACTGCTGGAAATGATGTGAAGAAAAACAAGGGGAATGGTGTGGATGAAGGTGTAGAGAAAGATGCGGGGGTGCGTTATAAAAAACCCGAACCACTCTTGCAGGCTGGTTACGACAAGATCAGCGTCGATCCCATCGGGCGGGTAAGGAAAGCCCATGATTAAAAAAGTGGTGGAGGTGGCCTCTCCGGCGCGCCTCTCCGTGCGCCACCAACAGCTGCTGATCGAGCGCGGGGATGATGAGGCGGCCTCGATCCCTTGCGAAGATATCGGGATTTTGCTCGTCGAGCACCCGGCGGTGACCTACACCCATGGCGTGTTTGTCACGCTGAACGCTTTTGGGGCGGTCATCATTTTTTGTGGGCCGGATCATTTGCCGGCGGGGATTGTTCTCCCTGCGGCAGGACATCATGAATCAGCGGCCCGGATTGGCACGCAGGTGGAGGCGTCCCTGCCCTTGAAGAAAGGGATCTGGAAGACCACGATCAGGGCCAAACTGTGCCAGCAGGCGGCGCTTCTGGCCGAGCGCGGGGAGGAGGGTGGCGCCTTGCTGGCGATGGCGGGCCGGGTGCGCTCCGGGGATTCGGAAAATCTGGAGGCGCAGGCGGCGCGGCGTTATTGGCCCCTTTTGATGGGGCCGGATTTTCGTCGTGAGCGGGGGGGCGCGCCGCCCAATCATCTGCTCAACTATGGCTACATGGTTTTTCGCGCCGCCATGGCGCGCGCCTTGACCGCAGCAGGTTTGTTGCCCGCCCTCGGGGTCAACCATCATGCCAAACGTAACACCTTTGCCTTGGCCGACGATCTGGGAGAGCCCTATCGGCCATTGGTGGATTGGCGCGTGCGGCAGATGGTGGATGCCGGGGAGGGGCTCGACCCTGCACTCAACCGGCCACAACGAGCGGCCTTGTTGGCCCTGTTCAACGAGACGGTCCGTTTCGACGGGGAGCGTCTTCCCCTATTGGCGGCCATGGGGAGGACGGCGGTATCCCTGGTGCGCTGTTTCGCAGAGAAACGGACCGATCCCATCTTTCCGGAGGGTATGCCGTTGCCTCCGGACGGAGCGACCGACGATGCGGATACTTGACATACCTTTCGGGATGCGCACCATGTGGGTTATCGCCTTGTTTGATCTGCCAACGGAAACCAAACGACAACGCCGGGCCTACACCCTTTTTCGCAGGGCGTTGCTCAAGGATGGTTTTGGCATGATGCAATATTCCGTCTACCGGCGGCATTGCGCCAGTCATGAAAACGCCCAGTCGCACATCAGGCGGATGGGGGGGCAGGTGCCTGCCGAGGGGGAGGTGCGTTTCCTGGTGATCACCGATAAACAATTTTCTCGTATGGAGATTTTTTGGGGTGGGGCGCAAAAAAAATCGCCCCCGACTCCGGTACAACTGATGCTGTTCTGATGGTTTTTTCAGTCGAAAAAACGCAGAAGCCCGCCTGACATCAATGTGTTAGGCGGGCTTCGAGTGTAGCAGATCCGGGGGTGTCCGCAAGCCGCAGCCAGTCTAGACCGTGGGAGGTGGCCAGCCACAGTGTAGCAGATCCGGGGGTGTCCGCAAGCCGCAGCGTTGAACACGTCTGGAAGCCGGTCCCCCATAGTGTAGCAGATCCGGGGGTGTCCGCAAGCCGCAGCGTGACTAGCCGTGTCCAGGACTATATCTATAGTGTAGCAGATCCGGGGGTGTCCGCAAGCCGCAGCAGAGTCACAGACGCTGACGACAACCTGGTAGTGTAGCAGATCCGGGGGTGTCCGCAAGCCGCAGCATAAAGAGCTTGTTCTTGCGGACTCAAAGAGTGTAGCAGATCCGGGGGTGTCCGCAAGCCGCAGCTGCGAAACCGTGCGGACGGTTGGGCGGATCAGTGTAGCAGATCCGGGGGTGTCCGCAAGCCGCAGCGCAGGGTTGCGTCTTCAACGAACGGATGGAGTGTAGCAGATCCGGGGGTGTCCGCAAGCCGCAGCTACTACGATTTTGCCGCGCAGAAGTTCAAAAGTGTAGCAGATCCGGGGGTGTCCGCAAGCCGCAGGGGAAACCTGAATTCCTCCATGCTGACGTGCTGGTAGCCAAGCGTTTGCAGTTTGGCGAGCAGAATTCTTTCCACTTTGGCTACGGAGAGGGACGCCATCAGCCTTCATTTCCTGATTGCAAATCAACCAACGACATGAGGGTGAAACGAGGCCGACCCTGACCGACTTGCATCACATTGAATTTAGCAGTCAATGGTTTGTGAAGCCATTGACGGTTGAGGATGTCCGGATCTTCTATCGCTGGATCGACTTTCCCCCTGATCAATCCATTCTGATCGGAGAGCTTGAATTCAAAAGTCCTTCCTGCCGGAAGCACCCCTTGAAACTCTCCCAGGAACTCTTCTTGATGCTCCCGAATGTTGTCATCCTTCAAACGTTCGCAGGATGTCGTGAGCTGTTTATGGCTTGAATATCGGAAAAAATGGTCGGCGAACTCCAGTCCGCACCAAGCCTGTTGCTGAACCAGAACATCCAGAAATTCATAGATCTTTCTGACGGCGCGAGGATGGATCTCTTCGATAATTTCCGCCATCTCGTCATCGCTGCCTTCGGCAGTCAGTCTGAGCAGGGTTTGGAGCTTGACCATGGCGTTCCGGGGATCCTCATCGGGAAACAGCGATGGTTGCTGCGGTGAAGGAAGTTCAAATTCAAACCCGAACGAACTGATGGCGGTTCCAGTGATTAATAACTGTTTCCTGTCCCGGTTGGGTATCGGCCCCATGGCGCGCAGTCCCTCACTCAATCCGGCGACCACAACAACAAAGGCGTCGGAGAAGGCGCCAGCGGCTTTGGTTGCGAAATCCGCAGCAATGCCATGGCTGCCGGATACGGGTTTGCCGCGAAAAGTCAATCGGGCCTTTTCCGGGGGACTTTGCCGGGATAGCGTCGCCATCTCCTCCCTGGCGACTTCAAGTCTTGCTTCAAAACTCATCCGATCAATGACATCATCCTCGGGAATGCTGGCCAGAATGGCTTCCAGTTCCTTGATTTCAGACGCGATGGAAAGATGCTCGTTACTCATGGTTGACTCCTCCATCGGGGTTCAGGATCGCACGCGCGGCATCGTCCCGTGCGGGATCGAGATCGACCTGGACGAATCCTTTCCACAGGCCGTCGCGGCGATGGGACCACATGCTGTACCAGTAGGAGATCTCTTTGACCCTGTTGACATCCGTAGGTTTGCCCAATGAGATAAAGTAGGTATCCACCTTATGCGAGGTCTTCCACGCATGACGATCAAACAGGCTGGGATTTCTTTCCGAAAATGATCGTTGATTATGTCCATCGGGAAGGAGATAGAAAGTTACCACATCCATATCACGCGGAGGGCGACTCTCAAGCATCTCGACATGTTCCAGAAAGCTGCCGTCCAGCCACTGAAACCCGTTGACGATCCCTGCCCGATGCAGGGCTGCACGAAACCGCAGCAGACCCTTCAAAATGGCGATTCGTTCGGGAGTGGAGGAAAAGTGGTCCACCAGTCCAGGCAGTTTGACAGCATAGGGGGAGCGATCTGGACTGTTGCCCAATGCATTCGTCATGATTGGCGGCAACACGCCGACATGGTTCCATGCGGGAACGGCGCCAGGGAGAGTGGTCATGACTGGTTACCTTGCCCCTCTAAACCCCTCCGAGGCCTTTTCGTTTTCCCCCTGGACCACGACATACTTCTCCTCGATAGTGCGCTGGAACCTCTCTGGCAATTCACTCCAGACCAGCACGTCCACCAGGAAGGGCAGGTTGCTTTCGTCCAGGGCCTCCTTGAGTTCTGAAATCAGGGGGCGTTGGCCGGGGTGGGTGAAAACCACGAGGTCAAGATCGGAGTAGGGCCGGGCACTTCCTTTGACACGGGAACCATGGGCCCATACCGTCACACCGGGAATGAAATGGCGCAACAGCGCAAGAAGCATGGCGCGCTGCTGTGGCGTGATGTCCAGGGTGTCGGTCATGCCCAGAGTGTTCCCGTCATCGTTCGATAAAGGCTGACAGCATCCGCGATGAACTCACCGACAATCAACAGGGGCTCTGCTGCCTTGTCTTCGCTGTAGTCATGAGTGGTGTTGGTTCGGGCTTCTGCATATTTCAGCCACTGCTCCACGGGGGAAGGCAGCACATCGTTCTGACCCGCCAGTTTGAAAATGGGCCTGGGGCTGTTGGGCACATCCGGCAGTCCCAGGAGTTCCACCAGGTAACGTTTGAGATTTTTCCACAAGGTGTCGTAGCAGGTCTCGAACCGCTGGATCACCGACTCGGCGATGGCCTCACGGTCCAACCCGGTCAGTTCGGGCCGCTCCAGTGCCCGCTGATGGTTGGCGTATTGGACCTCCAGATGCCAAAGCGATTTTTTCAGCTTATCGTGGTCGATCATGCTTTATTCGTCCTTCGCCAGAGGATGGACGCCACCCAGACGCAGGGTCACGACTTTCCCCAATGCGCGGGACATGCCATGGTCCAGCGTCAGCAGTTGGGCGTTCGGCATCAACGCCGTGGCGGCAATAATGGCGTCTTTCTGTTCCTCGGCGAGCGCCATGGCGGCATCGTGTCCCTTGAGCAGGCCGATCACCAGGTTGGTGTCGAGCAACCAATCAATCCCACTCATCGCGTAGCGCCTTCTGGATGGAGACGGGATCAGCGTTGAAATGGGGCGATTCCTTCATGACCCCGGCAAAGTGCCGCCAATCGGGGGAAGATTCCATGGCGTCGCTGGCGATTGCATCGGATTCCAGTGGCTCCAGCACGGTCAGTACGGCCCGATGGCGTCCCCGCAACACCATCGGTTCCCGCAACCGAACCTGTCCGTCCGCACTGACTTCCGCTTCGCAGGAGCGCATCATGACTTTCTCTCCGCTTTCATGGGGGGGGGAATTACCAGCCGCCCCATCCTTTCCCGAATCCGTTTCTCCAGTGCGCACCCCTCGGCGAAGCGCTTTTCCAGCGCCCATCTTCACGGGTCTTTCGGACTGTTGCAAGCGACTCAATCCACCCGGCAGATCAATCCCTTGAGATACTCCCCTTCCGGAAAGGCCAGGTTGACGGGGTGGTCGGCATCGGCGCCCAGACGCTCCAAAACCACGGCCTGCCGCCCGGCATCCAGGGCGGCATCGGCGACGATCTTGCGGAACAGATCTGTTGTCAAATGTCCGGAGCAGGAGAAGGTGCAGAGGAGTCCACCGGGCCGCAACAGTTGACAGCCGAGAAGGTTGACATCCTTGTAGGCCCGGGAGGCTTTGGGGAGATGGGCCGCTGTCTCGGCAAACTTGGGCGGATCCAGCACGACCATGTCATATCGGGCGGCCTGATCGCGCAGACGCCGCAAAATGTCAAAGGCGTTGCCGGTGACATGTTCCGCCCGGGTGGCCTCGTGGCCATTCAGGGCAAGATTCTGGCGGGCCAGGGCGAGGGCTGGTTCTGAGGCATCCACCTGGGTGACCCGGGCGGCTCCCTGGGCCAGGCTGGCAAGACCAAATCCGCCGGAATAGGCAAAGACATTAAGCAGGTCACCCTCTGCGGCGTGTGCTCCCACCCGTGCCCGGTTGTGTCGCTGATCCAGATAAAACCCGGTCTTTTGCCCCTGTGTCAGGTCAACCAGAAAACGTACCGCCCCTTCGTGAATCTCGACCAGGGGCGGGGGTTCCCGGCCCGAGAGGAGACCAGTCCGGGGTTGCAACCCCTCCTTGCGGCGCACTTCCAGGTCAGAGCGTTCCCAGATGCCGGCGTTAAGCACGTTGTCGTTCAGGAGATCGACCAGGGTAGCCCGCCACAGCTCCGGACCTGCCGCCGAAATCTGTACCACAAGAAAATCGCCGTAGCGGTCCACGATCAATCCCGGCAAGCCGTCCGATTCGGCATTGACCAGGCGCATGGCGTTGGTCTGACGCAGGGCGGGCAGGTCGTGCCGTCTGCCCAATGCTGCTGCCAGACGCTGGTGGAAAAACGCTGGATCGATGTGTTCCCCGGGATTGAACGACCAGATCCGCACCGGAATGCCGGAAGTGGGGGAGTAGGCGCCCCACCCCAAGGTCTCTCCCCGCGAGGAGAGGAGAGCCACCGTGTCACCCGGCTTGGGGTCGTTACGCACCTCGGCGATGGCACCACTGAAAATCCAGGGGTGTCGGCGGAGCAAGGCTTTGTCGCGACCGGCTTTCAGGACTACAGAGGGCATGATCGAGAGTCCAAAATCAAAGGGTGTGGGTTGGTGCAGGAGAACCATGCGCCGGCAGTGTGCCCGCATTTTCCGGCCATCTCAAGGCCGGACAGGATTGCAGGGGAGATGGGTGCGCCTCTCCCCCTTCCGGTCGTCAGGCGCATCGTCCTGGTGACATCTCCGCGCTGGAATTGTTGTTTGACAGGCATGAGGGGGCGGCGTAAACTGAAACTGTACAGTACAGTACAGTACAGTACAGTACAGTACAGTACAGTACAGTACTGTACAGTACGGTACTGTACAGTACGGTACAGTACATCTTGCAATGGGCCATGGGATCATCTGATGAGAACGAAAAACACCCGGAAAAGACAGGCCATTCTTGATGTCGCTACCCAGGCGTTTCGTGAATTGGGTTACGAGCGGACTTCCATGTCCGAAATTTGTGCCCGTGTCGGGGGCTCGAAGGCGACGCTTTACAACCATTTCGTCTCGAAGGAGGAGCTTTTTTTCGAGGTCATATTCATGGCCAATGAAATAGAGTTTCATGCGACCAACGCCTGTCTTGATCCGAAAACGGAGGACGTTTCAGCAGCCTTGCTTGCCTTTGGCGAGCATTTTTTGCGCTTGCTCTATGCGCCGGAGATGTTGCCCATACGGCGCCTGGTCATTGCCGAGTCAGGGCGATCCAATCTTGGACGCATCTGTTATGAAAGGGGATTGAAACGCATCCACGACCTGTTGGCCGCTTTTCTCCACAGCGTGATGACCCGCGACGTATCAGGCCTGACAGATCCAGCCGTGGCAGCCTGGCATTTGCTTGGACTGCTGGAGGCGGAACTTTTTCCACGTTGCATGCTTTGCGTGCAGGAAGTGACCAGCGAAGAGGAGATCAGGGGTTGTACACAACGCGCCGTTGGCGCCTTCATGACTGCATATGGCAGGAGTCTTCCATGAACAAGGTCTCTGTCTCTTCCCTATTCATTCTGTTTTTGTCGGTTGTTTGCGGCGCGGGTGGGCCATGGGAGGTCGCTGTGGCTGGTGGCGCCATGCCGCCACCGGAAGTTGACGTTTTCACAGTGCGTGCGGGGGAGGTGACGCTAACCCGGGATTTGCCGGGCCGCCTGCAAGCCTGGCGCACGGCTGAGGTGCGGGCGCGGGTGGAAGGGATTATTGAAAAACGTCTCTTCGCGGAAGGGTCCGATGTCCGGGTCGGGGAGACTTTGTTCCAGATCGACGCACGCGCCTACCAGGCAGCCTATGAAGCCGCCACCGCCGACGTGGAGGCGGCGCGTCTGGTGGTGGAGCGCCACAAATCGCTTCTGGGTATCAAGGCGGTCAGCAGACAGGAGTTCGACGCTGCCCAGGCCAGACTTAAACAGACGCAGGCAGCGCTCACCCGCGCCAAACTTGACCTGGAGAATACCCGGGTTCCGGCGCCGATTGCCGGTCGTGTCGGGCGCACGCTGGTGACCGAGGGGGCCTTGGTCGGTCGGGGTGAGGCGACCCATCTGGCAACCATTGAACAGCTTGACCCGATCTACGCCAACTTTTCCCAACCTGGTGCGGAGATGCAGCTCCTGCGGGCCGCCAGCAAAGCGGGCCAGTCCGGAGAGACCCAGGCAGCCAAAGTGGAGCTGTTGCTCGGCGATGGCGGTCTTCATGAACAAGCGGGCCAGGTTGTCTTTGCGGACATGGCGGTTGATCCCTCTACGGGTGCGGTGTCGTTGCGTGCCCGCTTTCCCAACCCGGAACGTACCCTGTTGCCCGGCATGTTTGTGCGCGTGCGTTTAGTCACCTCTTTCACCCATGTCATCCGGGTGCCGCAACGCGCTGTGCAGGGCGGGCAGCAGGGCCAGTCCGTGCGGATCGTCAGCGCTGACGGCAAGGTTGCGCCACAGCCCGTCAAGACCCGTGGCATGGTCGATGGGGATTTTATCATCAGCGAAGGGTTGAAGGGTGGTGAACAAGTGATCGTCAACGGCTGGCAGAAGGCCCCCCCGGGCACGACGGTCAAGCCCGTGTCCTGGCCCCCCGAGATGGCTTCCGGCTTTTCACCCCCTTCGGTGACGACGCCCACCCCCAAGACGGGAGAGTGACCCATGTTCTCCAGGTTTTTTATTGATCGACCGGTGTTTGCCTGGGTGATTGCACTCATCATTCTGCTGGGCGGGACGTTGGCATTCAATCATCTGCCAGTGGCGCAATATCCATCCGTAGCCCCCCCGGCCCTTGCCATTACCGTCATCTATCCCGGGGCCTCGGCCCAGGTGGTCGAGGAGACGGCATCGGCCCTGATCGAGCAGGAGATGAATGGCATCGACAACCTGCTTTACATGGAGTCCGCTTCGGAGATCGGCACCGGCACGGTGACACTGACCTTTGCCACCGGCACTGACCTCAACCATGCCTCGGTGGAGGCGCAAAACCGCATCAAACGGGTCGAGGCGCGCCTGCCGGACGATGTGCGCCGCTTGGGCGTGACGGTGAACAAGACGGTACGCAACTATGTCATGTTCGTCGCCATCTTCTCGCCCGACAAGAGCAAGGATTTTATTGCCCTGGGCAGCTACGCCGCAGCCAACGTGTTGGAACCGATCCGGCGTGTTCCCGGTGTGGGCGAGGCGCTGCTGTTCGGCACCGAATACGCCATGCGCATCTGGCTGCAACCGGACAAATTGCAGGGCTATCGGCTCGCGCCCGCCGATGTGGCCAAGGCCGTGCGTGCCCAGAACGTTCAGGTCGCCTCCGGTGAGTTGGGTCAATTGCCGGCCTCGCAAGGGCAGGAACTCAACGCGGTGATCGTCACCAAAAGCCGCCTCTCTTCGCCTGAAGAGTTTGGCAACATCGTCGTGCGCACCCAGCCGGATGGTTCCACGCTTCGCGTCAAGGACGTGGCGCGGGTGGAGTTGGGGGCGCAGGATTACAGCGTTTCTGCCCGCCTCGATGGTCAACCCACCGCCGCCGTTGCGATCCGTTTGTCCCCCGGGGCCAATGCCATCGATACGGTGCGGGCGGTCAACGCCAGGATGACCGAACTGGCAAAGTTTTTCCCGCCGGGCATTGCCTGGATCGTTCCTTACGACACTTCGGAATTTGTCAAGATTTCCATTCGCGAGGTGGGTAAAACTCTGGTGGAGGCCGTGTTTCTGGTGTTTTTGGTCATGTATCTTTTCCTGGGCAACCTGCGCGCCACCCTGATCCCGATCATCGTTGTGCCGGTGGCCCTGGTGGGTGGCATGGTGGGATTGTATATATTTGGTTATTCGATCAATGTTCTGACGCTGTTTGCCATGGTGCTGGCCATTGGCATCGTTGTGGACGATGCCATCGTTGTGGTGGAGAATGTCGAACGCATCATGTTCAGCGAAGGATTATCCCCCCGGGACGCCACCCGCAAGGCGATGGATCAAATCGTTGCGCCCATCGTTGCCATCACGCTGGTCTTGTCGGCGGTGTTTGTGCCGATGGCTTTTTTCAGCGGGGCGACCGGGGCCATCTATCGCCAATTTTCCGTTACCCTGATCCTGACCATCCTTTTTTCGGCCCTGATGGCCCTGACACTGACACCGGCGCTCTGTGCCAAACTGCTCCGCCATCGACCAGGCCATGCCATCCCATCGTCGCCGGAAGCGTCCGGTCGGTTCAACCATATGTTCAGCCGATTCACCCACGGCTATGCCTCCTGGGTGGGGCGGGCCATGCGCACCGCTGGGCGTTATCTGTTCATTTATGCCGCGATCATGGCCGCCACCGGTTGGTTGTTCACCCGGTTGCCGGGCAGCTTTTTGCCGGAAGAGGACCAGGGCTACTTTCTCAACATGGTCCAGTTGCCGCCGGGCGCGACCCAGGAACGAACCTTGGCCGTGCTGTCCGCCATGGAGAGGCATTACCTCAAACAACCAGAGGTTGAGCATGTTATTGGTGTTGCAGGTTTTTCCTTCTTCGGACGCGGCCAGAACGCCGCCCTGGCCTTTGTCCGCCTCAAGGACTGGCAGGGCCGACCAGGCGAGACGAGCAGTGCCAGGGCATTGGTACACAAGGCCAACATGGCTTTTTTTGGCATCAAGGAGGCTATGGTTTTCGCCATCAATCCGCCATCGATTCCGGAGCTGGCAGCGACGGGCGGTTTTGATTTTCGTCTCCAGGATCGTGGTGGTCAGGGACGCGAAAAACTCCTGGAGGCACGCAACATGATGCTGGGCATGGCCGCAAAGGATGCCCGTCTGAACGGAGTCCGTCCGGAAGGCCAGGATGCTGCGCCGCAACTGTTCCTCGATATCGACCGCATCAAGGCCCAAACCCTTGGGGTCGCCATGGCCGACCTCAACGATACCATGCAATCGGCTTTGGGTGTGGCCTATATCAACGATTTTGTACGTCAGGGGCGCATTCTGCGGGTCCAGATGCAGGCCGATTCCGACACCCGCCGCAGTATCGAAGAGATTTTGCGGCTGCCGATACGCAACGACAAGGGTGGGATGGTGCAACTGTCCGAACTTGCGACGCCGAGTTGGGTGGTGGGTGCGCCCAAGCTGGATCGCTACAATGGTCTGCCGGCGATGAAAATCGCTGGTGCTCCCGCTCCGGGACGCAGCACCGGGGAAGCGATGGCTGCCATGGAGGAGATTGCCCAAAAATTGCCTTCCGGGCTTGGTTATGAATGGTCGGCGACCTCCTATGAAGAGCGTCTTTCCGGCGCCCAGGCCCCCTTGTTGTACGGCATTTCGCTCCTGGTGGTGTTTCTTGTTCTGGCCGCTCTGTTCGAGAGTTGGTCGATCCCGTTTGCCGTCATGCTTGTGGTGCCGCTGGGGGTGTTTGGCGTCGCGGTTGCCGTCGCGTTGCGGGGGTTGCCCAACGATGTTTATCTCAAGGTCGGTTTGATCGCCATCATCGGTCTTGCTACCAAAAATGCCATCCTGATCGTCGAATTTGCGGAAAAGCTCCAGGAGCAGGGCAGGGATCTTCTCGATGCCACCCGTGCCGCTTGTTCCTTGCGTTTCCGGCCCATTCTCATGACCTCCATTGCCTTTGTGGCCGGGGTCACCCCCCTGGCCATTTCGACCGGGGCCGGGGCCGAAAGCCGCCACGCCATCGGTACAGGCGTGGTGGGCGGCATGATCGCCGCAACCGTATTGGCCGTATTTCTGGTTCCGGTATTTTACATCGTCGTGCGGCGTATCTTTCCTGCCCGCGCCAAGCCTGCCATGGGGAGCGACCATGCATAAACTTGTCCTGCGAACCCTGCCGACGGTAGCCCTGTTGCTTGCCGGATGCTCCTTCATGCCGGTTTACGAGAGGCCCGTCGCCCCCATTGCCACAGAGTGGCCAGAGGGAGCCAGAGCCGAGGGAAGGCAGACCATGGTTGGTCTCTCCTGGCGTCAGATGTTGCCTGATCCAGGCCTGCGGATCCTCATTGAACTGGCCCTGGAACACAACCGGGATTGGCACGCGGCCATCGCCCGCGTCGAGGAGGCTCGCGCCCTCCATGGCATCACCCACGCCGATCGACTGCCCGGCGTGAGTCTCAACGCCTCCCAGGCGGCGCTCCTCACCCCTGCCGATTTTTTTCCCGCAGCACGGGCGCAAACCAGCAAACGTTACGATGTCGCCGCAAGCGTGACAGCCTTCGAACTTGATTTCTGGGGACGGGTGAAGAGTCTGGACACAGCGGCCCGGGCCGGTTTTCTTGCCACGGAACAGGCGCGGGAGGCCTTCCGCCTGGTTCTTATCGCCGATGTTGCCTCGGCCTTTTTCACCCGGCAGGAGGCGCATGAACAACTTCTTCTGGCCCGTGCCACGCTGGACAACCGCCACAATTTTCTGACCCTGATGCAAAAGCGCAACGAGGCGGGGCTGGCCAATGAACTCGATGTGCGCGTTGCCGAGGCTGCCTACGCCGCCGTGCGCGCCCAGATCGCTGCGTTGGAACAGAGCCGGGCCCAAGCGGAGAACGCCCTTGTCCTGCTGGTCGGGCAACCGGTGCCGGATCTGCCTGCCGGTCGGCGACTGGCCGAGCAAAATCAGCCGCTCGATCTCGCAGTGGCGCTTCCTTCCGCCGTATTGACGAACCGCCCCGACGTGTGCGCTGCCGAGGGGCGCCTCATCGCAGCCAACGCCAACATCGGTGTCGCTCGCGCTGCTTTTTTGCCGCGCATCAGCCTGAGTCTTGCGTTTGGCACGGCAAGCAACACCTTTTCCGGGTTGTTTGCCTCTGGCAGCGGTGCGTGGAATTTTGCTCCCAACCTCACCCAGCCTTTGTTTGATGCCGGACGTAACCAGGCTGGGGTCGATCTGGCGGAGGCGCGCAAGGTCGTGGCGGTCGCCGAATACGAAAAGGCCATTCAACTGGCCTTTCGCGAAGTGGCCGATCTTCTGGTCGCTCGTGACCGGCTTGCCGAACAACTCCGTGCCCAGGAGGATGCGGAACGGTTTCAAGAGGATCGTTTGCGTCTGGTCGAGGCCCGTTCCCTGTCCGGGGCCATCAACCACCTTGACGTTCTGGATGCCCAACGCGAAACCTTCGCCGTCGCCCAGGACACGATCCGCATCCGCAAGGCCCTGCTCAGCACCGCTGCCCAGCTTTACAAGGCGCTGGGTGGCGGCGATGAGAGGAGGACGGAAAACCTGTCCAGTTTATGACGCCCCTTCCGTTTGTTCTCCCATCTCCCCGACCGTCGCTTCCCACACCTCCCCCTCCCGGACGATATCAGGAATCTGATTGGAGCGGCGGGAAAAAACAGCCTGGCGAACCCGTTCCGCAATATCCACCAGAGGGGAGGCGTAGGGCTCGCACATTTCCATGACGGCATCGCAGCGCACGACGATGGAGCGGGATTGGTAGGGGGGTAATTGGGTGATGGCGCGCAACTCGGCCATGGCGGTTTTACGCAATTCTGCCGGGAGGGGTGGTTGGGTTGGGCTGGCAGGCGGTTCTGACCGCTGCTGGAGCAGGCGCGCCATGACAGGCATCAAACGGCACAGATCCACGGGCTTGGTCAAGAACTCCGTCATGCCGGCTTCTTTGGCCTCGTTTTGTTTCTCCAGAAAGGCATCTGCCGAGATGCCTACGATGGGAATTTCCCGGTCCAGATGCATGCTGCGAATGCGCCGTGTCGCTGTCAGGCCGTCCATGACGGGCATGTGGAGATCCATGATGATCAAGTCTGGATCCACCTGTGACAACATTTCCAGGCACTGTGCGCCATTTTCGGCCACGGTGGGGACCAGGCCGACTTCGTGCAGGGCCGACAGGAGCATTTCCCGGCTCAAGGGATTGTCCTCCACGAGCAACAGACGGACGTGGGTTGGGAATTGGTAGGCGTTCCAGGCTGGCTGGGTTTGGGTGGTCTCTTTGTTGTCGGGCTCGATCAGGGGGAGTCGCACGGTGAAGGTGGCGCCCTGGCCTTCGGCGCTCTTGACGGACACATCCCCTCCCAGCAGCGAGGCCAGGCTCTTGACGATCGACAACCCCAGGCCGGTGCCGCCGTAGAGGCGGGTGGTGGAACCGTCGGCCTGTTCAAAGGGCTGGAAAATCATTGTCTGTTTGTCCAGGGGAATGCCAATGCCCTGATCCGCCACCATGAGAAGAATTTTATCGGCATCGCGAAAAATGCCCACCTCGACGCGGCGTCCCAGGGGGGTAAACTTGATGGCATTTTCCAGAAGGTTGGTCAGAATCTGGTTGATCCGGGTTCGATCCGAGCGCACCAGACGGGGAATATCGGGCCCCAGGCCATAGCTCATCTGGACCCCTTTGCGGATGGCCTGCTCCTTATGGACGTGAAAAATACTCTGCAACAGCAGGCGCAGGTCGATGTCCTCCATGTCCACATGCAGCTTGCCTGCCTCAATTTTGGCGAGATCCAGGACATTGTTGATAATTTCGACCAGGTTTTCTCCACTGACGAGAATATTTTCCAGGTGTTGGCGGAAACGGAGGGGAAACTGCTCACGATTTTTGATCAAAATCTGGGAAAATCCCAGGATGGCGTTCAACGGGGTGCGAATTTCATGACTGACATTGGCCAGAAAACGGGTTTTGGCCTGATTGGCAGCCTCGGCGGCATCTTTCGCCTGTTGCAACGCCTCGTCCACCCGTTTACGTTCGATGAGACCGGCCAAGGTCTGTGCCACGGTACGCAGAAACTCTTCTTCATCGGCTTGTTGTGCATGACCGGGGGCGAGGTAGAGATTGAGAACGCCTAGTATCCCCTTGGAGGAGCCAATCGGGACGCAATAGTGTCCATGATCGGGCATGCCATCAAAGCACACTTCATGCTCCGGGGTGAGATTGGAGCAAAAGACAATCTCATCTCCCAGGCTGGCGCGCCCACAAAGGCAGTATCCAGAAGGTACGCGGCGGCAGGTGGACAAGATGGGTTCGTCGAGACCGCGTTGGGCAATCATGACCAGTTCATGGGTCGTTTCGTCCACGAGAAACAAAGAGCCTTTGGACTCGATGGAGAGCCACGGGGCCGATAGCACCATATCCAGAGCCACCTTCAACTGCTCTGCCAGGGAGAGGGGTACGAGGGCGGTACGGAGCAGCGCACTGATGGTCAAGCGTGATTGCAGGTTGCGTCGGTTGCGCTCCTCAACCTGCAACCGTTCCGTGGCATCACGAAAAATGTATTGTAGAAAGGGCTCCTCGCCATGGGTGAACCTGCCCACGCCGACATCCACAGGGACAGATTTTCCGTGCCCGTTCACAAGGTACAGGGGCTTGCCCGGATCTGTTGCGGCATGATTGGGGTCGTCTGGGTTTGTTGTCAGCCCGTTATGGCCTGTTGGACCGGGTTGCATGAGGTCATGCAACTTCGTGTGCAACAACGCATCCCGATTTCTGGCCATCAAGTGGCAGGCCGCAGGATTGCAGTCCTTGATCTGGCCCAATTTTTCGTCAACCAGAAAGATGGCGTCCAGGGAGTGTTCAAAAAGGTTTCTGTAGCGGGCCTCGGCATGGTGCAACTGAACCCGGGCCTCATGGATGGTTAAATGGCGTTTTAACCTGGCAAGAAGTTCTTCTGATTCAATTGGCTTTACGAGATAATCGTCTGCTCCCAGGGAGAACGCCCGAGCTTTGCCCAGGACACTGCGTCGCCAGGATAACACAATGACAGGCAGATCCCGTATGAACCGATGCTCCGAAAATTGGGTCAACACCTGGAACCCGTCACCACCGACTGTCATCAATTCGATCAGGATCAGGTTTGGCAGATAGGATTCCACAGTCTCCACGGCCTGCTCCAGATGCTGCACCACATGCAGGTCGAATCCTGGTTGCCCAACCAGGGTTTTGCGTACCAGGTGTTCGACCCACGGATCATCGTCGATCAAGATGATCCGGAACCTGTCCGGCGAGACTCCATTCATGCGCTGCACGATACACCCCGATTTTGGTCAATCCTCTCCCACAAGCATGCGATAGGCAAAAGCCCCTCCCTGTGGGGCCTCGATTTCAATGCAATCCGTCAAGACCCGGTGCAGGCGGCGATTCTCTTCGCCCTCCTGGGAATCCGGGGTCAGGGCGCACCCTTCCAACAATTCCAGACGCACACACTTTTTTTGCCCCTGCAAAAATTCTGCTGTGTGGTCATCGATCCAGTGCAACGGGTGGTGCAAAGTCTGCCGTATGGCTTCGTTGAGATCGACACAAAATTCGTTGGCAACCCGGTGCCCAGGTTGCACATCGATATAGCGGATGGTCAGGGTACGGTCTTGCAGGGTGATCCGTTTTGAAAAGGGTGGATCCTGGTGAAAGACCACCCCTTCGCGGCCATGCAGGCGCGCTTCCCGATCCATGGCCAGATGGTTGCGAAACAACTCCAGGGTCCAGGTCGGTGCCGGGGTGGTTCTTTGGTAAGACCACTCCACGGTATGGGGATGGATGGGGGTCATGCGATAGGAGTTGAAATGGTCTGGGTAATGCCACGTCACATCGTTGCCTGTTCCACTCCGGGGGGCAGCCTTTTTACCGGATGTTCCACGGCTTTGGTGCACGTCACAAGCGATGTAGGCGTGATTGGGCGTGTAGACGGTATTTTGCATGACCTCGCCGGAACACATGCGTGTGTTGCCGTGTTGAGGATCATCGGCCAAAAACGGATAGCCTTTGAAGGTGCCGCTGACGCAACAGGGTATGCCTCCCAGCATGGTGAACAGATGGGTGATACGTCCTCCATTTTCGTCCATCACTACCAGAACCTTGCGGTTGTACAGGATGGCATTGGGGGCCATGTCCCGATCCCAGTGCAGGGGGGACTCCAGGATGGGACGATCCCGGAATCTTTCGGTGCGCCACTTCAAGTTACGGTAGCGCATGAAACGCAACTGCTCGATGACGGGCCCCTGGTTGAGAAATGTTGCCGGATCTTCGCTGGTGGCGGCCCATGTGGCCCAGACCGCTGCATTCAGGTAGACCTGGGCGTTGCGGGATTGAAGAATCGCGGCGATGGCGGCATCGTCGGGTTCATCGACATCCCGGCGTTGATTGACATCCAGGCCGCCACGGATGCCGAGAGGTTGTTTGTTCCAGATGGCTCGGTGCAGAGAAAAGCCGTATGCCATGCGCGCCAGGTCATACAGGCGGTTGTGATAGGCCGGCGGCCAATCGAGTATGGCAAACTCCATGCTTTGGGAGATCTCTTCCAGGGTTTGCCCCAGCCAGAATGAGGGAAATATTTTCCAATTGTCATACCAGGCATCCAGGTGAAACTCTTTGCCATAGACGTCGCGGGTGGTGACGCCGCCCGGATCCAGCTCGGGAGAGATGGACGACTGCATGTTGATGGTTCCAACACACTCGCTGTCCAGATTGAGTTGTGCCGAGGTCATCGCCTGGATCCAGGGGTGAGCCGCGATCCACTCCAGGGCGCTTTCAAAAGCCAGACGACGGTTGATGGCACAGGCTGCGCCGGGTTCGGTCACCCAACTGTTGCCTGAGACCCGGCTGGCCGATTCGCCGTGAATCAACAAGTGGTGCCGGCGCGACGCCAGGTTGGCGGCAAAATAGAAAAGTTTGCGCCGCAGGTCGCGATGAAGTTTGCCGCGCTGTTGTTCCCGGACGGAAGCGGTCAACATTTTTTCCCGCAACTCGTCGTCGATGAACAACAGGTAGAGACCTGTCTCCCGATCTTGCCACACATAGTGTTCGTCGAGGTGAATCCCATGGGTATGGCTGCCTGGCTGTATCGATTCCCGATAGGGCCAGAATCCTGTAGAGCCGTCCACGACGAGAAAACGGACCTGTTCGGCCCGCTGCAAAGCGCGAGTTACATTGGGGATTTGCCGATAGAAGCGTCCTTCCGGCACGAACACATCGTTGCATTTTCCCAGCACGCTTTGAATCAGTTCGATGCCGGATTGGATGGTGTGACGGTTGGTCTCTTCCTGGAAATAGGGCAGAAAGTGCCCGCCATTTCCGGCGATGGTGGGTTCCAGGCTTCCGTTCGCCACGGCTTTCTTCAAGGCTTGCAACGCTTGCGGGTACTCCCGAGCCAAAAGGGTCAAGATCCCTCCATTGAAGGACCACAGGTGTGGTAGACCGAGGCGTTGGAAGGTCTCCAGAGTCAGCAGATAACCGCTCCCGATCTCTCCTTCGGCGCTGTTGGGATGGCTGCTGCCGAGGGCGCGTTCGTCCCGCATGGCCATCTGGGCATGGGTACGGGGTGGAGTGTAACCAGCGTGGGGGAATTCAAACAGATCATCCAGCCCGTGCCGACAATCCTGGATGAACATGATCCTGGCCCTTCCGGACCGGTGCCTGTTTTCCAGGTCGAAGCGCTCTCCTCGCCACCAGATGTGGTCGATCTGACCGACATCTTGACGCGGGATCGATATGACGACGGTATCATTGAAGGGATTGATCAACGGGAGGGTGGGGAGCTGGCTGAGGTCAAACCCCTTCTGGGTCAGGTCGTACCAGTAGTGGCCGACGGCCAATTGAAAATGGCATCGTGATGTCTTGATCTCGACCAGGTCGGCGCGCAGGTGATGGAAATGTTCATCTTTCTTGTAGTAAAGGGCAAAGGCCTCGTCCATGGCGCCGTCGCTAGCCGCGATGACCAGAATGTCCTCATCGACAAACTTCGGCAGCGAACTGTACAGGGTGAATGGCCCCAGCCGATGGGAAGACTCTCCACGATGTTGGATGCGGATGTCGTATTGGACCTTTGTGTTGATCGGGATATCATACAGGATCGCCTCGTAGTAGCGATTGCCCTTCCGTTGCAGATTTTCCTCCATATCCAGGTACCAACGAGCCGTCTGCCTTTTGGCGACGCGCTCCACCGCGATGTCGTCTCGCGTGATGCCCCGAATGTGTCCGAGAGGGTTGTCCAGGTCAAACCCGATGTGGAAAGGCGTGGCATCGTTCAGGGATATTTCGATCACGACATCGACAGGCAGCGGGGGATCGGACCATACGCCGAACGGGAGGCAAAGGGTCACGTGTCCCTCTTCCACCTCCTCGGCTGACTCCCGGAAGTGTGGCAGAGTGTCTATCTCGAAATGCCAACAAACCAAGCTCATGCATCCCTCCTCGGCAACTAGCTCCGAATCTCCCACGCCATTCTGCACCCGACCACGCATGAATGCCAGATGAATCGGGGTCCAGGGGACCGGTTCCCAATGGGCAATGGGTACGTTATACCACGCAGGGCATTGACCCGTCGTTGTGACCAGAGAGGAAAATTCAGCCTGATGCGTTTCAAGGGTTTTCCTTACGATTTTTTTTTGCTAAGATGCGCGATTCCGGTGAACGGGATCTTGTCAACACGACAGATTGCAGACCGGGCTTTGATGGGCCGTTAGCTCAGTCGGTAGAGCAACAGACTTTTAATCTGTGGGTCGCTGGTTCGACTCCAGCACGGCTCACCAAATAAAACAAACAGTTAAGGCCACTTACAAGGTGGCCTTTTTTGTTTGGGGTTACGCCGGGGTTACGGAGTTGGTGCCACCCCACCTGTAAAGCGCTATTTTCCTTGGCACCGGTGTTCGCGCAGGTTGGCACCGATTTTTGATATTTTACTGCCGTCCTGAGACAGTTGAGCATGTTGGCACTCCCCCCCCCACACACCCTTTTCGACTCTTTCCGTGCCCAGCGTGGGCGGGGGCTTCCAGAGTGGCCGGCCTGGTGCTACTGCCCCATGGCCGGGGCCTATGCGGTGGTGTCCCGGGGCGATCCGTGTCCCATCACCGACCTCGGTGCCATGCTGGATGTCAGTGCCCTGTCGGCGATGGCAGCCTGGAGGATGACCAAGGGGATCTACCGCTACGACCCCGATATCTACCAGGCACTCATCACCACGCCCTTGTCTGGTGACCTGCCGTCCGAGGTGCTGTACCGCCTCCCCGAGTGGTGCCTGTACCTGGAGACACCCGGCCCGCCTTTTTTGGAGGAGACCATTCAGGGTGCATGGGTCCACCTGGAGTGGGACATGAATACCGCTCGCCACGAGCTGCGTATAGACCTGCAAAAGGTCACCCTCTGACCCACTCGGGATGCCCGGCATAAGAAATGGTACTGGATCAAAATCAAAATTGCGCAAAAAATGCATAAAAAATTCTTGACTCGCCGTACTCGATTTGCGTATACTATGCGCAACAGGAACAACAGCAGGAGCCGATGAAGATGGTCAAGAGCTTGAGCAGCCGGGAAGTGATCGAAGCCTTGAAGAAAGCAGGCTGGGAGCTTGATTCGATCAAGGGAGATCATCACCACTTCAAGCACACGACCTTGCTGGGGAAGGTCACGGTCCGGCATCCTGTAAAAGACCTGTCGCTCATGGAGATCAAATCCATCGAAAGGCAATCCGCTCAGAAGATCAGGTGAGGAGGAGAGAAAATGGAAATCAGACACTACGCAGCAGTGGTGTACCGTGGGAGTGATGGGTACGGCGTAGTTTTTCCCGACATTCCTGGATGCACCACACATGGGTATTCCATTCATGACGCGGCCATGCACGCTGAAGAGGCTTTGACCGGTCATATCGAGTTGATGGTCCGTGATGGAGATCCATTGCCGGATCCGACCACGCTGGATCGGTTGGATGAGGTGTTGCCTGAGTCGGAACCAGACGACGAACCAGAAATCACCCGCTTCCTGGTCCGTGCGGAAATTCCGGCGCGTTGGATTCGCGTCAACCTCTCCATGGCGGAAAACCTGGTAACCCAGATTGACCAGGCGGCCAAGCAGATCGGCATGACCCGCTCCGGATACATGGCAGAGGGTGCCAGGCGCATGTTGGCAGGGCAGTGATATCGCATCTTACCCAACGAGAGGCTCACCACTCTGGGACAGGATGCGGGGGAGAAACATCAAGCTGCCATGACCCAGGGAGGGTGCCCGGCATAGCGATGTAAACCCGATAAATCGGTTGGCCGGTTCCCCTGATCATCCAGATCCTCAAGATACAACAACATGGAGTCGGGCGCCGGCCTGGGACAGATCGTTTGGTCGTCAGGACCGGGAAGGGCGCCCTGCATGGCCACCACCAGCCAATCCAGATTATT
>JADGBZ010000029.1 GCA_015231175.1 Magnetococcales bacterium
CTTCGCCCCGAACCCCACCAGGAGGAAGGGCACAGCCCTTCCTCCTGGACCTCCACCCCAGTTTTTCAATCGTTTTTTTGATTTTGCAGCCCTAGCAACACCGCCCCGGCTGCCCCCCGCGCCCACCATAACGCGCCTCCTGCCGCTCCTGGATGAACGCCGCCCGGGTCATGACCGGCTCACCCGGATGGCGCCGCTGCCGGTGCAAAACATAGGCATCATAGTCAGGCAACCCGACCAGCAGACGGGCAGCCTGGGCCAACACCCCCCAACCACGCCGCCAAAAATCACCCACACCCCGCATCATCGACACAACAACGGCCCCTCGGTCCCGGACTCCTTGACCGTCGGCTGCTCACAACGCCACGCCGCAACACAGACGCGCATCCCAAAACCCAGAACAACCAGCACCACCGCCATGAACAGAACAGCCAGCGTGACATCCACCCGGTCGTTGAAGACAATCTGCTGCATCTGCTCCAAACTCTTGGCCGGCGCCAAAACAGTACCCGCTGCCAAACCATCCTGGAAATACGCCGCATGGGCCAGAAAGCCAATCTTTGGATTGGCGTGGAAAATTTTTTGCCAGGCCGCTGTCAGGGTGCTGGTCAGGAGCCAAAGCGTGGGTAATGTGGTCACCCAGGCGTACCGCTCCCGCTTCATCTTGAAAAGCACCACGGTGGCCAGAATCAAGGCGATGGAAGCCAACATTTGATTGGCGATCCCAAACAAAGGCCAGAGGGTGTTGATCCCGCCAAACGGATCCATGACCCCCTGATGCAAAAAATAACCCCAAGCGCCGACACATAAAAAAGTGGCCACAAGATTACCGGCCAAGGAGGAGGTCTTTTGCAGGGGAGCGAAGAAAAAGCCCAACAAATCCTGCACCATGAAACGACCCGCCCGCGTACCGGCATCCACCGCCGTCAAGATGAACAAGGCCTCGAACAAAATGGCAAAGTGATACCAGAAACCCATCATCTCCCTGCCACCCAAAAGTTGCGAAAAAATAGAGGCCATGCCCACCGCCAGGGTTGGGGCGCCCCCGGTGCGGGAAAGAATGGTGTGCTCCCCCACGTCCGCAGCGGTCTGTTGGATCATCTCTGGCGTCACCACAAACCCCCATTGGCCAATGGTTTGGGCGGCATGATCGGCACTGGGTCCGAGGATGGCCATGGGGCTGTTCATGGAAAAATAGATGCCTGGCTCGATGCACCCCGCCGCCACCAGCGCCATGATGGCCACAAACGCCTCCATGAGCATGCCGCCATAGCCGATAAAACGGGCGTGCAACTCATTTTCCAACATTTTCGGCGTGGTCCCCGAAGCGATGAGGGCATGAAAGCCGGAGACGGCGCCACAAGCTATCGTGATGAAAAGGAAGGGGAAAAGAGACCCGGACCAGACCGGACCGCTCCCATCGGTGAATGATGTCAAGGCAGGCATCTTCATGGGGGGAGCCACGATCATGATGGCCACGGACATGGCCAGGATGGTTCCAATCTTGAGAAATGTCGAAAGATAATCACGCGGCGCCAGCAACAACCACACCGGCAGCACCGAAGCCAAAAAACCATAGGCCATGAGCATCCAGGACAAATCCTGGGCAGTGAATGTGAACAGTGGCCCCCAGGTGGGGCTCTGCATCACCTCCCCCCCTATGACGATGGAGGCCATGAGAGAGATGAAACCGATCACCGACACCTCCCCCAAACGACCAGGCCGGAGGAAACGCAGATAAACCCCCATGAACAGGGCAATGGGAATGGTCGCCGCAACGGTAAACGTTCCCCATGGGCTCTCCGCCAGGGCCTTGACGACGATCAGGGCCAGAACAGCCAGCAAAATCACCATGATCATCAAGGTGCCGAACAAGGCTATGACCCCCGGCGCCTCCCCCATCTCCGCCTTGATCAGTTCACCCAGGGAACGACCATCCCGCCGCATGGAGATGAAGAGAATCATGAAGTCCTGCACGGCGCCCGCCAGGACGACGCCGAAGAGCAGCCACATCATGCCCGGATAGTACCCCATCTGCGAAGCGAGCACCGGGCCAACCAACGGTCCCGCCCCGGCGATCGCCGCAAAATGGTGCCCGAAGAGGAAATAGCGGTTGGTGGGGACAAAATCCAGGCCGTCATTTTTTCGCACCGCCGGGGTTGGCCGTTCAGGATCCAGTCCCATGACCCGGCGGGCGATAAACAGGCTGTAATAGCGAAAACTGATCAGATAGACGGCAATCGCCGCCACGACGATCCACAGGGCGTTGATGGTCTCGCCATGATGCAACGCGATGGTTCCCAGTGCGAAGGCGCCAAACACCCCCAACACCACCCAAGGCAGATGCTTCATCCCACGCGCAATCCGTGTGCTGGTGACCATGCAGAGACTATTTCCCAATGATACCCAATTGTTTGATGGCAGCCGTCGTGATCGTCAGGTTGTAGAGAATGCTGGAGACATTCTTCAAGAAATCCATGATCTCGATCTGGTCTGTTTTCAGAGGGACGACGATGGTGTCGCCCGCCGCGACATCCAGGCTGCCCATGGCAAACCAGGAGGATCCAAAAATGCTGTCGGCATTCTTGGGAATGACCTGACCATTGGCCTTGACGATGTAGATATTATCCTTGTCGGCGCTGTTGCTGAAACCACCACTCAGACTGACGTAATCTTCCGCCGACTTGCTGCGCCAGAACTGATGGGAAGAGGGATAGTTGACCTCGCCCAGAACGGTCACCTCGCTGCTCTTCGGCGGCAACAGGATTTGATCCCCGTCACGCAACGAGATGGAGACAGAGGCCTTTTTTCCTGATTCCCAGAAGAACGAATCGGCAACCGGCGAGCCGTCGTCCTCTACACCAGCCAGGATTGCCGGAAGGTCGATGGCCAAACGTCCCTGCGGATGGGTCTCTTTCAGCTTGGCCATGATGGCATTCAGGGTCACCGGGTCGACCGCTGCATTTTTCGTTGAATCGGCGGAGATCGACGTCCGCGTGTGCATCAGGGTGTATTTGACGATCTCCCCTTCCAGACGATTGGCCAGGGCTTCCATCTCCTTGCGCTCCCTCTCCTTCAAATCTTCGCGCAGGAATATGGCCCCCTCCGGAAAGGCAAATTCGGTCAGATTGCCAGCCCGTTCGATCAGCTGTTTGAGCGTCTCCCCTTTTTTGACCGGGTAGGTGCCGGGAAAGCGGACTTCCCCCTGGATCGAGACATGCATGGTTCCCGACCAGTTGGGCACCGGCTTGATGGTCAGGGCATCGTAGGGACGCAAGTCAAGATCGGCTGTTGGATTCCCCGACAAAACGTCATTCAAGGCGACACTCAGGTGCTGCATCTCCCTGGTTTTTTTATCGGTGATGAAGTAGCGGTTGATCTCCGCTTCCAGGGTATAGGCTGGTTCGGCCATCCATCCGCCGGCGCGGATCAGGTCGCTGATGCGCATCCCCTCTTCCAACGGGTAGCGACCTGGAAAGCGCACCATGCCCGAGACAGCGACGATGCGGGAGGGTTGCGAAAAGGTGGCCTGGGCCTGGAGTTGCTCCAGAACCGGCTTCAGCAACCCCTCACGGGTACGCTGTGACCAGGAATAAAAATGGTCCGCCAACTCTGGAGAGTTGGTCGGCACCCTGAGGAAGGAAAACTTCTCCTTGGCATCGTCCGTTTGCATGCCGCCCGTCATGAAGGCAGGAAGGTCAGAGACCGAATGCCTGAACCGTTTGAAGCGTTCCCGCTGGTTGAATCCACCGAAGGCGGACTGCTGGGTCGTTATCTCCGTTTCCTTTTCCTGCATGTTCTGGGCACGGCTCGCCTGGGAGCGTGACAGAGAATGGGCCAGGCCGGCCTGCTGCTGACGCTGGTCATCGGACAGATACCTCCCCCTGACATTGGCGTAGTTCCGGCTCAGGAAATCCGTCCCCCCGACCATGGCCGAGCGGGAGAAGACATTGTCCATGCCTCCCTGTCCACCCCCTTCGCCAGAATCACCGCTGCCGGATTTTTTGACCGAATTGGCTATGAAGAAATCATCCGACTGCTCCAGGTTGCCGCTTGAGTCAATGAAGGGATTTTGTCCTTCCTTTTTTTCCACCTTGCGATCGCGACCGGCTCCCTGCCCTGGAATCTTGAGTTCCCGGGAGAAAAGCCCCTTGCGATCCTGGGCCAGGGTATACTCTTCAAAATAGTTGCTGCTGGCAAAGACGAGCAACTTGTCTTCAGGGCGGACCAGGAGATCGCTGGGCGAGCCTTCGTTGCCGAAGATATCGCGCAGCCGGATCGAGAAAGGAGCGACCCGGCCATCCTTGTCCAGGACGCGCACCACGACGGCATAATCCAGGTCGGTCCCGGGCAAGGTGTCGGCAGCCGAGCGCACCAACTCCGACAGATGCATGCCCTGAGCAAACGGGTAGACGCCCGGGAAACGAACATTGCCCTCAACGCTGACGATGGGCTCAAGCTGATCGGAGGGTGTTTGTCGGCGCAGTTCCGTCACCCAGGGTTCGATGGTTTTCGCCCGATCCTCGTTCAACCCCAGGACCAGAATCTCGTCATGCGGTTGCAAGAGGGTATTGTAGGGCGATTCCCGATTGGCAAAGGGCTGATCCAATCTGGAGACGAGAAATTTCCATCGATAGCCATCATGCGACTCGCGTCGAATCAGGACGTAACCAAGATCGGGATTTTCCTGTAACGCCCTGGGGGACGAGACCACATCGGTCAGGCGCAATCCCTGGCGCCATTCGTAAGGTCCGGGACGTTCCACATGACCGGAGAGGGTGACCACATCCTCCATCTTTTCGAGCACGGACTGGATGCGGATGGTATCGCCACTTTGCACCCGGGTCTTGGCCAAGGAACCCTGACTCAGATCCAGGGCCAGAATTTTACGTCCTTTGCCCTCCTGGATACGTTCCAGCTGGATCCCTCTCTTGAAGGCGGACGGAAACAAACCCCCGGCCATTTTCAAGACATCCTGGACCGTTTTATCATTTTTCAGCTCGAAAATACCGGGTCGGCGCACCTCCCCTTCCACCCCGACGGTCGCCCCGATGGGGGGAACAAAGAGCACATCTCCATCCACCAATCTGGCGTCGCGACTGGTATCCCCATGCATGAGGAGATCATAGAGATCCAGGGTCGTGACAACCTTGTCGCCCCGTTTCAATTGAATTTGCCGCAGCGACCCCACTGGCGTCACACCGCCACTGGCGAAGAGGGCATTGACCATGGTGGAGAGAGCCCCCACCGTAAAGCTGCCCGGGCGATGAACATCCCCGAGAACGAACACCCGGATGGAGCGCAGCGACGCCATGGTCACATGGGTCAACTCCATCCCGATCAATTGCGACTTGATACGTCCGGCCAGCAGATCCTTGACTTCATGGAACGAGACCCCCGCCACGGGAATGAGGCCAATACCCGGAAAATCGACCATGCCCTCGCGCGTGACTTTGAGGGGATAGGTTTGAAAAGCCTTCCCGGACATCTGGACCTGTATCGTATCACCCGGCCCGATCACATAGTCGGAGGGGATGGGGATGTTGGCAACCGGGGCAAAGGTCGAGGGCATGCCCTCAAACAGATCGTAGCCAAACTGCTTGAGGAGAGGGCCCTGCACCCCCTTCTGTTCCAGGCTGGCATCCTTGGGCAAGTCGGCCTGGCCTTTTCCGTCCATTTTGGTTTGTTTGGCGCCAGGAACGGGCTCCGGAACCGGCAGCCGCGCCGGGTGAATCCTGCTCAGGGGGTTGTCCTGGGGGGTGTCTGACTTTTTTTCCTGCTGGTCCTTTTGCTCCTGGCCGAGTAACGGGGCATTTTGATTGTCGCCAAAATCCCCTCTGATGTTGATCGATGGCGTCCTGCCCAAGGACGGCAAGCCAAGTGCGTCGGACTTGCGGCCACCCCGCAAGAGTTCCATCAGGCCATCGCCAACCAAATCATCCGCCGCTACCGCTCTTTCCGGAAAAAAGAGAGCGGCCAGGGCAAACACAACCAGGATGACTCCATAAACTCGACCACGCATGCTGAACCATTTTCTTTTGTCGGGAGCAAATTTTGGACTTTACCAGGATATGGTTTTCCTGCCAAGGCATCCTGTTTCAGCAAGCCCCAGGAAAGCGGCGGATCGCAACCCTCCGGGATTAAAAACCACCCTGGAGACCAAAATTCAACAGGCCATACTGCCTGCCAAACTTGGATGAGGTGAATCGATTGTATGAAAAAGGGATCTCACTCAAAAGCTGGTGATTCATCATTTGTGCTCGCACAAAAAAAGCGACCTTTTTGTAGGGTTTATACCCAACTTCTGTTGTAATCAAAGTATTTGAATCAAAATATGGGATGCCAGAAGCACGCAAGTCTTCGTCCATGGAGCGGTTTTGCATTTCATACCTGGCGCCCAGTCGAAACCTCCACGCCTCATTGAACCATTGATACATCCCCCCAAGGTGCTGATAGGTTGCCTTGTATTTCATCTGCATCATGTCCGGGCCAGGGTATCTGGGGGATGGATCATTGATATCAAAGGCAACCAGCTGGCACTCATCCACGGTTCCACCAACCAATTGCCCGGCAATCTGATATTTTGAAGGTGAATCCAATTTGTAACGACAATTATTCGACATGGTCGCAATAAAATCTTTAAAACCGATCTTGCTGGTACCACCGCCAACAAACACCGAAAAAGAGTCTTTTTTTGTCACATTCCATGTGCCGATCAAATCGATTTGCGTTTGTTCGTCAGATGGTTTCATGATATCGACATTATCTACTGTATTGTCTCCCAGGAGGAGGGTTGTCTTTTTGCTAACCCCTTTCGCTGAATTTCCCCATTGACTGAAGCGGAGCGCCAAAGCAGGCAGTTTTCCCAGGTTGACGGTCAACTGGTACTGTATGGCACGTTGCCAACTGAATCCATCCAGGGGTTCCTGAGGTGTCTGTATCGCCCGACTCCATAGGGAGCCGTCCACCCAGAGTCGGCGTGTCAATGCCACACCTGCATAAATGTGCCCTCCCCGATAATCACCTACATCGGTATTGGCGTAGGTCGTGTCTCTCCCCCTGATATTGGCAATGTCCACCTTGTTGTTCATTACATCAAAACTGATCTCATACTCACCATGCAGAGGAGAGAAGCCACGTTGTGCCGTCAGAAATTCGTCAAGCGGCGCTCCAGCGACCCGCGCTGGAAAACCCATCCCTTCCAGGAAGCAGACGAGAAAAATCACACTGCTCCCGGATAGACGCTGGCTGGGAAAATTCTTGCGTTGCAAAATCGACAATCTCCCCCTCAGTGACGTTGAACAAGCCTACAGCACCACCATCACAAAAAGAAAAAAGGAGTGTGCACAAGGCACACTCCTTTCAAGAGATCGAAACTCCAATGCGCTGCGGATCACTTAACGGTGAAGGTACCCTGAATCGAGCTGATCGGGCCATCACCCGTGTCGACAAGAGCGTTGCCATTCATGTCGGCAGAGATCGGGAGACCGTTGAAGCTGATTTGGTAGAAGTAAGACCCCTGCGTCACGGCTGCATTCAGGGCCGAGGCCAGATTCTTGTTCGCATTGAAGAGGCTGAAAACTTTGGCCTCGATCATGGTGTTGGAAGCCGTACCAGGATTGGCCGCCTTGCTGGCAGTCAGGCCAGCCTTGGAGACGAGCACGCTATCGAACGCCGTGTTGGAAACGGTCAAGGTGGAAGGCGTGGTCATGGTGGTGTCTGTCGTGTAGTAGGTCACCGCAGCCGTGCCACCAGCCGGCAATGTCAGCGTCAGGAACGTCCCATCAGAGACATAGTTCATGATGTAACTCGCGCTGATATAACGCTCACCGGAAGCCCTGGTCGCAGAGGTGCCATCCTTCAGCAGCAGAGTCACGTTCGCAGTACCCGCCGAGATCACGGGAAGGCTGGTCAGGTTGAAGTTGATCACGGGGGAAACGGCCTGCGCACCCGGGTCCGACGCATTGCCCGGGTATTGGACGGTCGTCAACAGGGCCAGGTTCTTCCCACTGATCGTGTAGGTCGACGGCAGATTGGTGGTCAGGACCGTCCCGCTGAGAGTGGGCGTCGACATGGGGAATCCAACGCCATTGTTGCCGTAGTCATACACGGTGATGGAGTTGGCGGCGGCATTCAAGAGAATGTTGTTGGTCGTTGTGGGAGACGACGGGACAATAGCCTGGGCCGCATTGGAAGCGGCAGCAGCCTGAGCGGCAGCCGTGGTGGCATTCGCTGTTGCGACCGACGTGACACTGGAGGCAGTGATCGCACTGACCGTACCAATGTTGGCGAGGAAGGCCGTCTTGATGTCCCCGATGAGTTTGGACGTGCCGATCGCCGCCAACAGAGCGCTATACTTGGCGGCGAGGGTAGGATTGCTGGCCTGCAACAACGGAACAGCGGCGCTCCAGAAGTATTTCGCTGCCGTCCCCAAGGCCGCCGAGGTAGAGGTGGTGGTCAGCACCGGCTGAACCTTCGAAGTGAAGGTGCTGGCATACTTCAGGGCGATGGTCGCCATGGTGACCGGTCCACTGGTGCTCGTGACCGTCAAGGATTGACTGACCACCTCGTCGGTGACCTGGGCAGCCGACAGGAAGACGGCATTCGTGAAGGCGGGAGTGGAAGCCACATCCAGAGCGGTCCCCGACTTCAGCGCCGTACCGAGCATGCCGACAACGTTCGCGACGCTCCACCCAGTGCCACCCACGTTGGTGGGGTTGGATGCAGCGACGCGACGCAGCATTTCGCCGGTCGCTTCCAAAGCCATGGCATACTGGCCGGCATGGGCAGCATCCAGAGCGGTCACATCGGTGGTCAAAGGATCGAAGGTGGCGGCGCCATCAAGAGCCCCGTCGATACCGAAGCCAAACTGATTGACGACGAACCCCTTGACGGCATTGACGTTGGCCGTCGTGACAGCCGCTGACGTACCACCCGCCGCCGCCACGGCAGCCGAGTAAATGATCGACGTAAGCGCGTTGGCGTTCAACGTCGTGGTCGCGCCGGTCACAAGCGTGTTCAGGTCCATATCCGGAACCAACCCGGTCACATCGTCGATACCGCCCGAGAAGGTCAGCGGATAGGCAGCAGTCGAATTCTGGGCCGGCAGAGACAGCGACACGCTGTAGCGACCGTTGGTGGGCACCGCGCCGCTCAGCAGCTGCCCGTTGTAGCTGATCGTCGAGTTGGTCAAGGGCCCTTTGGCCGCCAAACCGGAAACCGTCGAGCCGGTCGAGCCGGACGAACCGCCGCCGCCACAAGCCACGACTCCAACCGTCAGGATTCCCGCCAGTGCGAGCAACGAGCCTTTTTTGGCCAATGTTTTCATCCCCCACTGCTTCATGTCTTAAACTCCTCACAATCTAAAATTATTCAGGTTGATCCCATCCCTGGAAGAAAGCACGCCCCAAGGAAAAAGGGGAAGCCCATGCGGTCAACGCTGACCCTGTTCACAGCGGCTTCTCGATGCGGACCAGCACGCACCAATCTCCAAAAAACAATCCTACCATTCCGTTCCCTTGCCCTGCAATACCACAACAGCCGCCACATTGCCAAACGTTGCCACCCCATGTCAATACAAAACTATCAGACCGCACCACAAAATCATCTCAGGCATCCTCCTCAAGCCCTAGATCTCCCGTCAGCCCCTTCCCGACCTGGTCGGGAGAGATGCCACTGCCGCAAAACACGGCTCCGCTCAAAAAACCATGCGGCAGCATGGCGCCCCGCGCACCCCTTGGGGCCCGCCACCTGCCCAAATCCACAATTTGTCGCGTCCGCCGGCCAGAATCCAGGGTGACGCCACTCTCCGGGGAAAAAACAACGATATCCACAATCTCCTCACCCTTTTGCAGCCGTTGGATCCGCACCCCCTTGCCGCGGGAAAGCAGCGGAAACTCCTGCACGTCGCACACCAAGAACCGACGCCCCTGGCAGATGGATCCGACAAGCGTCCCTTCGATGGGCCGAACGGAGAGAAGCCGGTCACCCTCGCCAAAAGTCAGGATCTGCTTGCCGGTCCTCTGGTTGGCAACAAAATCGCTCCCTTTGATGCGCAACCCCTGTCCCCACCGGGTGGCCACGAAATACTCCTTCTCGCTCTCGACCACAACAACCCACTGCACGACATCGCCACCCTCGATCTCGAAAATGACGGTCAGGGGTTCACCGAAACCCTTACCCGAAGGCAACCGATCCACCAGAGTGGAATACACCTTGCCCGACCCGAACACGAAGGAAACCGTATCGTTGGAGAAGGCGTTGATTTGCAGCAACAGGTCATCATCACCTTTGAACCGTTGCCTGCCCAGATCGGCATCATGCCCCTTCAAGGTCTTCACCCAACCCCTGAGCGACAAAACCACCGTCTGGGGTTCACGCTGGATCAAATCTTCTGGCCGCAGGTCGATCTCCTGCGGCGTCCCACCCAACTCCGTGCGGCGCGGATCGGCAAACTCCCTGCGAGTCTTCTGCACCTCCTGCTGCACCGCACCCCACATGCGCTGATCTTCCGCCAACAAGGTGCGCAACTCATCCGCCCTCGCCTCCTTCTCCGCAATCTCCTTGCGGATGGCCATCTCCTCCAGGCGGCGCAAGGCGCGCAGACGGAGATTGAGAACGGCTTCGGCCTGCTCACTGTCCAGGCCAAAACGGCGCATGAGAACCGGGGCCGGATCATCATGCTCCTTGATGATGGCAATGACGGCATCGATGTTCAGATGAACGATCAAATGGGCCGCCAACTGGTGCAGCCGCTGACCCATACGTTCCAGTTCGTGGCGGCTTCGCCGCGTGATAACCTGAAACCGATGACTCAACCACGCCTGTAATAATCCCTTGAGATCCATCACCTCAGGTCGGGCAT
Organism: Magnetococcales bacterium; assembly: GCA_015231175.1. Classification (NCBI taxonomy): domain Bacteria; kingdom Pseudomonadati; phylum Pseudomonadota; class Magnetococcia; order Magnetococcales; species Magnetococcales bacterium. The sequence continues at coordinate 10,865 of JADGBZ010000029.1, forward strand.
CAGCTGTCACAACATTCAAATTGACTGCAACCCGCACCTCCAAATCCGTATTCTTGAACAGGTAGGCCATCACCTTTTCAGGTTCGATACTCCGCGTCCTGGGCTCCAGGACAATCCGCAGAAGCTCATCGGACTCGTCACGCACGTCGGCCAGGAAGGGGGATCTCTTGTCAACGATCAACTGGGCGATACGCTCAATCAAACGAGCCTTGGGAACCTGATATGGAATTTCACTGATCACGATCCGCCAGCCACCCCTTTGCAGTTTCTCCACACTCCACCGCGCCCGCAACCGAAGCGTTCCCCGTCCCGTCCGGTAACTCTCCAGAATCTCGGCCTGGCTGGAAACCAGAACACCACCGGTCGGAAAATCGGGCCCCGGCACACAGCCCGCCAGTTCCTCGATCGAGGCCTCTGGCCGACGAATCAACAACAGAGCAGCGGCAAGCACTTCACCCACGTTGTGCGGAGGAATCGAGGTCGACATCCCCACCGCAATCCCCGTGGACCCGTTGGCCAGGAGGTTGGGAAACCGCGCCGGCAGCACAACGGGCTCTTCGAGAGATCCATCGTAGGTCGGAACCAGATGGACGGTCTCCTGGTCCAGATCCTCAAGCAAAGATTGCGCCACTTTTGTCAGACGCGCTTCCGTATAGCGCATGGCTGCGGCCCCGTCGCCGTCGATATTGCCGAAATTCCCTTGGCCATCCACCAACGGGTAGCGCACGGCAAACTCCTGGGCCAGACGCACCATCGCCTCATAGGCCGCCTGGTCGCCATGCGGGTGGAACTTGCCAATCACATCTCCGACCACACGCGCCGATTTTTTGAACCCCGACCCCGGATCCAGATGCAACGCACGCATGGCAAACAGAATGCGGCGGTGGACCGGTTTCAGGCCATCGCGGACATCCGGCAGGGAACGACTGATGATCGTCGACAGGGCATAGGCGAGGTAGCGGCTCTCCAACTCCAGCCGGATGGGGGTCTCCCTGACAAGGCCGGAAGCAAGGGTCATGGGATCATCCCGATGGGTTGACCTGACATCCGGGGATCATCCCTCGGAAGATTCCGCGTCTGTCCGCACAACGGGCGGGATGGGAGCGGCATCACCGCCGCCACCAAAACGTGGTGGCAGGTCATGCGCCACGCGCAGGCGATCCTCCAACTCGTGACAGATCGCTTCGTTGTCGCGCAGGTAACGTTTGGCATTTTCCCGTCCCTGCCCAATCCTTTCGCCCTTGTAGGCATACCAGGCGCCGGATTTTTCCAGAATATTTTTCTCCACGGCCATATCCAGAATCTCCCCGACCAGAGAGATGCCCTCCCCATAGGTGATATCAAATTCGGCAGATCGGAAAGGCGGGGCCATTTTGTTTTTGACCACTTTGACCTTGCACCGGCTGCCAACGATATCCTCTTTGTCCTTGATGGAGTTGGTGCGACGGATATCCAGGCGCACCGATGCATAAAACTTAAGCGCGTTACCGCCGGTCGTGGTCTCTGGACTGCCGAACATCACCCCGATTTTCATGCGGATCTGATTGATGAACAGGACGATGGAGTTGGAGCGGGAGATGCTGCCCGTCAATTTGCGCAACGCCTGGGACATGAGTCTGGCCTGCAACCCCATGTGGGAGTCGCCCATGTCCCCTTCCAGCTCCGCCTTGGGCGTCAGGGCTGCCACCGAGTCGACCACCACCAAGTCAACAGCGCCGGAACGAACCAGCATATCGGTGATCTCCAGGGCCTGCTCGCCCGTATCCGGCTGGGAGATCAGGAGCTCCTCGATCTTGACCCCCAGCTTGCGGGCGTAGCCAGGATCCAGGGCATGTTCGGCATCCACGAAGGCGGCCACACCACCTTTTTTTTGGATCTCTGCCGCCACATGCAAGGCCAGGGTCGTTTTGCCCGAGGCCTCAGGCCCGTACACCTCCACCACCCGACCCCTGGGAAGTCCTCCAACCCCAAGCGCAATGTCCAACCCCAAGGAGCCGGTGGAGATCACCGGTACCTGATCCAGGATCCCCCCATCCATGCGCATGATGGAACCCTTGCCAAACTGCCTCTCGATCTGGGCCATGGCTGCATCCAACGCCTGCGCCTTGTTGCTGTCCAGTGCCATCTTCGGTTCCCCTTCGCGCATTGATCAACCCATGGACAACAGGCCATCGCCTGCGCCCTCGTCTTCTTAAAGAAATCCCCGCATTCTAGCAAAATCCCCCTTCAAGGCATAGCAAAATGGTTCGGAGCGCCACAAGATTCGGTCGGTGGGCAGGATCTCGCCGGGAGAGGATCGGTTGCCCCCTTCTCCCGCTTCCGTGTAGGATGCTGAAGAAGTGGCGTAAAAATCGCCGCAAGGGTTGCAGGACGATCCTGGACGGTTGGAGGATGGCGAGAGGCTTCTTCCGTCCGCACAAGAACAAGAGAGGGTGACGAGAGGCTTCTTCCGTCCGCACAAGAACAAGAGAGGGTGGCGAGAGGCTTCTCCCATCCGCACACAAAAACAGTCATGGGGTGTAGACATGGAAATATCCGAACTGTTGGCCTTCAGTGTCAAAAACAAGGCCTCCGACCTGCATCTTTCAGCCGGGATGCCGCCTCTCATCCGCGTGGACGGCGATATACGTCGTATCGACGTTCCGGTTCTGGACCACGAACATGTCCACGACATGATCTACGACATCATGAACGACAGACAGCGCAAAGAGTACGAGGAACATTTGGAAGCAGACTTTTCGTTTGAAATTCCTGGACTTGCAAGATTCAGGGTCAATGCTTTCGTACAAAATCGGGGCGCCGGTGGCGTCTTCCGCACCATTCCTTCCGACATCCTCAGCCTGGAACAGTTGAGCGCACCGAACATTTTCAAGGAGTTTGCCGAATCTCCCCGGGGCATGGTTCTGGTCACCGGACCCACTGGTTCCGGCAAATCCACCACCCTGGCCGCCATCATCGACCACAAGAACAAAAACGAATACGGCCATATCCTCACCATCGAGGATCCCATTGAGTTCGTTCACCAATCCAGCAAATGTCTGATCAACCAGCGCGAAGTGCACCGGGATACGCAGAGCTTCACCAATGCCTTGCGTTCGGCCCTGCGTGAAGATCCAGATGTCATCCTGGTCGGCGAAATGCGCGACCTGGAGACCATCCGTCTCGCTCTGACCGCCGCAGAAACCGGCCATCTGGTCTTCGGCACCCTGCACACCACCTCGGCGGCCAAAACCATTGACCGTATCGTCGATGTCTTCCCGGCTGCGGAAAAAGACATGATCCGCACCATGCTCTCCGAATCTCTGCGAGCGGTGATATCTCAGAACCTGCTCAAGAAGAAGGGGGGGGGACGGGTGGCGGTCCATGAAATCATGGTTGCGACCAGCGCCATCCGCAACCTGATCCGGGAAAACAAGGTTGCCCAGATGTATTCGGCCATTCAGACCGGCAAGGCGGTCGGCATGCAAACTTTGGAACAGGGCTTGCAGGATCTCATGCAGAAGGGTCTCATCACCAAAGAAGCGGCCCGCGACAAGGCCAACATCAAGGATGCTTTTAAATAGCCAGGACTTTATACCTATGCGCAAAATGTTCCCCGGTCTCCGGCTCTTGCCCGTGCTGGTCGCAGTTGGAGTGACTGGTTGCAACCAGACATGGATGTCGTCGGCGCCGCCACCACCGCCACCACAGCCTGTGGCCATGGCGTCGCAACCCATGCCACCAGCCTTCCAGGAGGTCGACCTGATCGACATGAGTCACAAGATTGCCGACTCCCTGGTAGGGGAACTGCGCAAAAACCACCCCTCCTTCAGCCGCCAGAAGCCCATTCTGGTGGCCAGTTTTGTCGACAGAACCAATGTGGACACCACCTCGGAACTTGGGCTCATGGTCTCCGACCACATCTCTTCCCGGCTGACCCAGCAGGGTTACGCGGTGGTGGAACCCAAATTGCGGGAGGATATCTCCATCCGCGTCATGGAGGGCGAGTTTGTTCTCTCCCGCGATGTGGACAAGCTCTCTACGGAATACAAGGCTTTTGCCGTGGTGGTCGGCAGTTATACCCGCAGCCGGGACACCCTGGATTTCACCACCCGCATGATCCAGGTCAGAAACAAGCAGGTGTTGGCCTCCATCGATGCCAAGATGCCTCTGGGTACCGCCTCGCGTGACCTCCTGGTCGAAACAGGTGGACCCGCCTTGAAAGTGGTGGACAGATGAAGAGCCATGTCACCACTGTCGTGGTGGCCGGCCTCTTGACGGTCGGTTGTCTGGCTGCGGTTGGTTGCGCCTCGCGGCCAACACCGGAAACCCTGCCCCTGGTCTCCCAACCCATGACCCAGCCACTCCCCCAGGATCTGGTTGAGGCTTCCTATGCAGCTGCCGATGTCATGGTCGCTGAGTTGGAAGAGCGTATGATGCCTCAGCAATCCATCCTTCCGGTCACCTTCGTCAATCTGGACAATCTGGACGAGACCTCCTCCCTGGGGCGGCTCATCGCCCGACAAATGGCCTCACGCTTCACCCAAAGGGGCTACTCCATCATTGAGGCCAAAATTCGCAAGGATTTATTGATCCGGAAGGATCAGGGGGAGTTCATCCTCTCCCGGGAGATCGAGAAGATCGGCCAGGATCACAAGGCCAAGGTTCTTCTGGTGGGCAGCTATACCGTCGCCCAGAATCGCATATTCGTGAACGCCCAGATCATCCGCCTCAAGGACAAGGTTGCGCTGGCCTCCAGGGATTTCATGCTGAATATCGGATCGGACATCCGCCGCCTGCTCGGACAACCTCTCTAACAACTTGGCCAGGTTGCTTTTCACCTGCTTGGCCTTGCGCATGGACCAACCCGTTATAACGAGGAACGACCGCCGTGGAACGTGATCATGCCAATCGCTTCATGCTGGATGCCTTGAAAAACATGCTGGAACAGGGTGGCTCCGACCTCTTCATCACTGTCGGATTTCCTCCAGCCATCAAAAAGCACGGAAAAATGACACCCGTGACCGACAAAGCTTTGACGGCTGCGCAAACTCTGGAACTGGCCCGTTCCATCATGACCGAGAAACAAGCCAAGGAGTTCGAGCAAACCCGCGAGTGCAATTTTGCCATTCATCCGCAGGGTATTGGCCGGTTTCGCGTCAACGCCTTCGTTCAGCAGGGACGAGCCGGCATGGTGCTGCGCACCATCACCACGGACATTCCTGATTTTGACAAGCTGGGTCTCCCGCCCATCTTGAAAGATGTGGTGCTGTCCAAGACCGGCCTGGTGTTGATGGTCGGTGGTACGGGTTCCGGAAAATCCACATCTCTGGCCGCCATGTTGGGCCATCGCAACGCCATGACCCACGGCCACATCATCACCATTGAAGATCCCATCGAGTATGTCCACCCACACCACAACTGCCTGATCACCCAGCGGGAGGTCGGCGTGGACACCGACGATTGGCACATTGCTCTCAAAAACACCCTGCGTCAGGCTCCCGATGTCATCCTGATCGGCGAAATTCGCGATCGCGAAACCATGGAGCACGCCATCAATTTTGCCGAAACCGGCCATCTGGCGCTCTCCACTTTGCACGCCAACAGCGCCAACCAGGCTCTGGACCGCATCATCAACATGTTCCCTTCCGACAAACGTCAACAGCTCCTGATGGATCTGTCCCTCAACCTGCGGGCGATCGTCTCACAGCGTTTGCTGCCGAGAGTGGGTGGCGGGCGTGTTGCCGCCATCGAAATCCTGCTCAAATCCCCCCTGGTATCCGATCTGGTTTTCAAGGGAGAGGTCCACGGCATCAAAGAGGTCATGGCCAAATCCAATGAGCTCGGCATGGTGACTTTCGATCAGGCCCTTTTCAACCTGTTTGAAAAGGGTTTGATCACCTACGAGGATGCCTTGCGTTTCTCCGACTCTGCCAATGAGTTGCGCCTCAAAATCAAACTGGAGAGCAAATCGTCCAAGAACAAGGATCTCACCGCCGGGCTGGGGAGCTTGAGCCTCAAACCCAAAGAGGAAGCGTAGTCAAAAGGAAGTACACACGTGGCCACAATCCTGGTGGTGGATGATGATGGTCAGACAGTCGAGCAGGTCAGCGCCATCGTTGCCGGAGCGGGTCACACGCCTGATTTTCTCCTGGAAGCGCAGTATCTTTTACCTAAATTGGAGACCGAACCTGTTGACTTGATCCTGCTTGATGTCAACATGCCGGATGTGAATGGGCTGATGGTCCTGGAGCAACTGAAAGGTTGGTCCGGGGCAAGCCGGATCCCGGTCATCATGATCACAGGTGAAAGCGAGGAGAATTTGATTGCCCGCTGTTTTGATCTGGGGGCGGTGGATTTTGTTCACAAGCCTGTCCGCCCGATCGAACTCCTCTCCCGCATCAAGATCGCCCTGGACACCAAGGCCTACATCGACGAAATTTTTGCTCGTGGATCTGCCCTCCAGCAGGCTTACGAATTCAATGCCGCTGTCCTGGACAGCATCGAGGACGGCCTTTGCGTCGTTGATGGCAGGGATTTTCATCTGCACCATGCCAACCGTGTCTTTGCCGAGCGGGCGCAGTATGCCGCACCCCTGATTCCGGGCCAAAAATGTCAGGATATCATGGCAGGAAAAGGTTCCTTATGTCCGCTTTGCCCCGGCCCTGCGGATGGGCGTTGTCCAGTCCGGGCCGCCGCCGACAACGCCACATCCCAAACCAATGAACATTTTCACTACACTCCCGATGGCAAGCGGGTTTTTACAAAAATCATCACCACCTTGATCCACGGAACTCACGCCAATCCGGAGCGGGTTCTCTACATCACACGTGATGTAACCGCCCGGCAGGAAGGCGAGGAACGTCTCAAACACATGGCCTTCCACGATGCCTTGACCGGCCTGCCCAATCGGCAGCTCTTTCTTGACCGATTGGAACAGGCCATTGTGCAAGGGCGGCGTCACAAACAATGGGTCGCTGTTCTGTACTTCGACCTGGATCGCTTCAAAGCGATCAATGACACGTTGGGTCATGCCATGGGAGATCTTCTGCTCCAGCAGGTTGCGCGGCGTCTTGTTTCCTGCGTGCGGGAGAGCGACACTGTGGCCCGGCTCGGCGGTGATGAGTTTACCGCAGTTCTGACCAATATCACCCAATCGGCGGACATTCTGCAAATCTCCCATCACATGCTCGACCTGCTCGGCCAAAGCTTTCACCTGGAAGAGCACGAGATGACCGTGACCACAAGCATCGGCATCAGCTTTTTCCCCATGGACGGCGATGAGCCGGGTCAACTGGTCAAAAAAGCGGATGCCGCCCTCTACAAGGCCAAACACGCCGGGCGCAACAATATCCAATTTGCTTCCGGACGCCCGTCCCAGGAACAGTTCAACCTCTTCAGTTGATTGCCAGTCACGACCCACTTCCGTCACATTGACTCCCTTGTCGGCGAAGGGCCGTCAGGTCCAGTATCCGGATCTGGCGCCGTTCCACCTCGATGATCCCCTGCTCGCTCAAATCCCGCAAGATCCGCGAGAGGGTTTCAGGCTTGACGGATATGTGCGATGCCAAAAGATGTTTAGGAATATCGAGATGGACCACCGGAGCGGCACCGGGTTCGGGTGGGAGGGAGGCAAGCAGAAAGCGAACCAGTCGGCACGGCGCCGATTGCAAACATAAGCCATCAATGTTGGAAACGTGGCAACTCAACTGACGGCTGAGGTGCCCCATGATTTTGAAGCAAGTCTCGGGCGATTCCCGTAGAATTTCCAAAAAAAGGTTGGCCCGGATGGATAGTACCTCACCGGAATGAACGGCCTCCGCCTGCACGGGATAGCGTTTTTTATCGAGAAACATCAGTGCCGTACCGAACGTCTCCCCCGGCTTGACAAGCCGCAGAACCTTCTCCTCGCCGGTGTGGGAGACGCGACCCAGTTTGACCATGCCGGTTGCCACTTGATAAAAATGGACAAACTCCTGATCGCGATGCACCAAAACTTGTTTCTCCGCAAGGCGAATCCTGGCAATGCCTTGCTGGAGGCGTTCCAACTGCCTCTCCGCAAGGGAGGCGAAGAGCGGCGTCCTGCGGATCAAATCCTTTGACAGGGGGGAGTTGATTTTTTTCTGGTTCATCGTTGAGGCTCCTTCGTCAGGGTGGTCTGGGGCTCCAACCCGCTTGTCCACCCAGTCGATACCTTTTCGACACATCTTGACTCATGGCAGAAGGGAGAGGTCGACATCATGCCGCTCGCGCTCAAATATTGGCTGGGAGGGTTGATCAACCCTCTCACCCTGGCCCTGCTGGCCGTGGCCTTGCTGGCCTGTTTGTCCCGGCGCTGGCCCACGGTTTCCCGGCGATTGAGTTTGGGGATTATTCTGCTTTTATGGTCGATCTCCACACCCCTGGTGGCGACCACGACCAACCTCTCCCTGGAAGGGAAACACCCGCCGCTGCCCATGGCGAAAATAGCCCCTGCCGATGTCATCATCATCCTGGGCGGAGCCGTATTTGGCGCCACCTCCCCACGTCTGGAGGTCGAACTGACCGATGCATCCGACCGGGTGTTGCATGCTTTTCGCCTGTTCCAGGCTGGAAAAGCCCCCGTGATCCTCATCAGCGCCGGTGGGAAGCCCCTTCCGGAAGCAAAATCCATTGCCACCCTGTTGCAGGCATGGGGCACACCCCACACATCCCTGCTCCTGGAGGAGAGGAGTCTCAACACTCGGGAAAACGCCCTGGAAAGCAAAAAGATCATGGACCAACACAACATGCGGAGGGGGATCCTCGTAACCTCGGCCTTGCACATGCCACGCGCCCTGGCCACATTCCGCGCTGCGGGGGTGGATGTCACACCTGCTACAACCGATGTCAATGCCATACCTGGGCATGAACCCCTGCTGCTGCGTTGCCTTCCCAACCCTGGCGCCATGTCCGGCGTCATGGCGGCCATGCGGGAGTGGGCCGCCATCTGGCTTTATCACCAGCGTGGCTGGATCCGGTCACATCACGCCCCGGAACCCGGCCACATCTCTTCAATCCGGCTCAGGTCAAACCGGTGGCCGACATAGACCTCGGTCTCGCCGCCATCGTAGACCTCCACCTCGATCATGTGGATGGCATCGTCATCGGCCAGGAGGTAATAATCCAGCCCCTTGCCATCTTGAGGACGTGGAAAAAACGCATTGCCACGATAATCCCCCTTATGAAAAATTCCCTTGGCGGCATCCACCTTCAGGAGGTAGACCGACGCCGTCCATCCTGCCATGGAGTCAGGCTCCTCCATGCGATGCAGGGTCAATGGCCCATCCTTGTCATCAAAAAGTTTAGCAAACTCCTCCAACCTGAACAAACGTGCCACATCACTGCGTTCGAGACGACCGCTGACCCAAAAAAGGGGAGGATCTTCCCGTTCATCCAGGGTCAGATGGACAGTCAGACCCCCAGCACTCGTCAAGGTCAACTCCGGCGAACGCTCGTTGCCGAACAGGTAGGTGTTGACCTCGTCCACCGTGAACCGTTCTCCACTCAAAATCAGCGTATCCAACGTGCCAAAGCGAAGTCCGTCACCCTTGCGTAAATCTCGCGGATGGCGCAAGGCACGCCCGTGCTCCGAGGCGTGGGAACCAAAAATTTTTTTGAAAAATCCCGCCATGGGTCTGATCTCTTGCCAACGCATCGTCCCCGCTTCCAGACCTGAACATCGTGATGGTATAACGATATCCTCCGCCGATCTGGCAGGGAGAAGTGGATTAGACTGCCAACACCCCATCTCCGGCCACATGATAAGGGGAAGTGGATCGGAGTGCCAATGACCCATCGTTGGGTCAGCTACTTTGCCCAAGCAAATGTCATGCAAATCCAGCTTTGGAATGGATCGTTGTCACTACCCTCCCCTCCCTCTGTTCGGCATAATGGGCCAGGGTGTGGGTGCTGAACAGACACTGGAGAGTCGCGATGAAACAACTGTTGCAGGAGATCCAAAAACACTTGGCCAAAGGCGGTTACCGTTCCATGGCACAAGTGCGGTTCTCCCTGATTGGCAGCCTGCTGGTCAAACTGGGTTGGCCCATTCATGACCCCGTGGAGGTAAACGCCGCCTTTGACATGTCCGAGGGGGGCAACTCTCCCATCCCACCCATGGCGTTGACCATTCCGGGAGGGTCCGAGCCTGCCGTCATCATCGAACTCCATCCTCTGGGCAGCATGACCCGGGATCTGCAACCCCGGGCCACTCCTGGTACGATGTTCCACGTTCTGACCGATGGTCCCGTTTGGCGGTTTTTTTTCCGGGAGACGCACAAGACCCAACCCGATCTCTGTTTTAAATCCATCGACTTGGTCCAAGCCGATCCGGATGAGGCAGGCAACTTTCTGTTGACGATCCTGGGTCGGGAGGCCCAAATCAGCGGCTCGGCCCGTCAGCGCCTGGAAAAAAAATTGGCCTTGGGGGCAAAAAAAAGGTTGGAGCCCCTGCGCCGCCTGCTCCCCAAAGCCCAATCCGTCGCCAACACGCCGCCCCACCCGGAACTTGCCGCAGTTTTACAGGTCATGGCCAAAAATGCCGGCGTCGCTGTGACGCCCGATGATGTTGCCATGTTTCTGCAAGAGGTCAAGGAGACCAAGGTGCAGGAGGTCGTTGCCCGGGTGACCCTTGCCACCCAGGAAAAAAAGGAGTGGATCGAACCTGTCACCGGCATGCCCTTCATCTGGGTTCCGGGTAGCCGCTTCATGATGGGCAGCCAGGAAGATGAGGTCGGTCGCCTGCCCAATGAGGGACCGGTCCATGAAGTCACCCTCTATGGTTACTGGCTGGCCAAATATCCGGTCACCTTCGCCCAGTGGAAAAAGGTGACGGACGCCGAATCACGCAATTCACCTTGGTCCCGGGACCGCAAAAAAACCAAGGAGGAGTTGGAACGGGAGGAGAATGAAGCCAAGCTACTGAAAGCAAAAGGTGATTTTCCTGTCGAGTCCGTCCTGCGTCAGGAGGCGATCGACTTCATCAACAAGCTGGGACTTCTTGGCGGTGAGGGGTCCAAACTCCGGTTGCCCACCGAAGCGGAGTGGGAGTTTGCCGCCCGGGCCGGTTTCTCCTCGACCTACCCCTTCGAGGGTGATCCGCGCCGGGAGCTGGAGGCCCACGCCTGGATCAACACCAATTCCAAGGGGGTAGTGCAGAAAGTAGGGACCAAAAAACCCAATGCCTGGGGGTTCCACGACATGCTGGGCAACGTCTGGGAGTGGGTCGCCAATGCCTATTATGTCTACGGAGAGGCCCCGGTGAGCAACCCCCAAGGGCCGGAAAGGGGCAACGTGTGGGTGCGTCGTGGTGGCAGTTGCCGCAGCAATGCCAAAGCCTGCCGCCCGGCTCGGCGCAACAACATCCAGGCCGACGAGGCCGAAGCCAAAAACAGTGGCGGGTTGGGCTTCCGTCTGGCCAAAAACGGCTGAGCCGGGCGATACACCGAGTCACTTGCAAGCGTAACCATTCAGCACCCGGCAACGAATCGGGATCCAGGGGGCTGGCTCCTGGCAAGTCCAGGACAGAGTCCTGGTGGGGTTCGGGGCGAAGCCCTGACAAAGGCCTTCATGCCCAAGCTTTTCTTACCATGGCGCCGAACAGTCACTTGCAAACTTCCGATCCGGGTCGGTCGTGGCGACGGGCTCACGCCGTGGCCATACCACAATAAAACCGGACCAGACTCTCCGTTCCTGCATGAAATGTGGGGAGATGCAGATTTTCGTTGGGTCCATGGATGCGGGAATCGGGCAGGCTGAACCCCAACATCAGAGTATCCAGGTTGAGGAGACGCTTGAATTCGGAGACCACCGGAATGGAGCCGCCCTCGCGCACCAGGAGCGGGGCCACGCCAAACCCTTCCTGAAGGGCCTGCCGCGCCGCCCGGACTGGGGGTATGTCGTCTGGCACCTCGATGGGACGTGCGCCGCTTGGAAAACGATGGACATGGAGCGAAACCCCGGCAGGAGTGTTGGCCAGCAAATAATCGGTGACCAGAGCCACCATCTCTTCCGGATCCTGATCGGGAACCAGACGCAGAGAGATTTTGGCCTTGGCCGTCGCCGGGATGACCGTCATGCTCCCCTGGCCGGTGAAACCACCGAAAAGACCGTTGATCTCAAAAGTCGGGCGCAACCAAAGCCGCTCCAAAAGCGACCATCCCGGTTCACCCCAACCGGATGCAACCCCCAGATCGGCCAGGTAGGCCGATTCATCCAGGGAGAAGCGTCGCAGTTGCTGTCGTACCGCATCTGCTGGTGGGCGCACCCGGTCATAAAAACCGGGTATGCCAATCTGCCCATCCCTGCCCTTGACCGAGGCCAGCAGGCGGGCCAATCCCTCCAGGGGGTTGGTCAGAATGCCCCCCAGAGATCCCGAGTGAAGATCCTCCCTGGGACCGGTCATGGTCAGCTCCAGGTTGATCAACCCGCGCACCCCCAGGCAAATGGCCGGTTGCCCCACCGCCCACATGGCGGAATCGGAGATGACTGCCCAGTCTGCCCGCAAAAGTTCAGCCTGTTCGACCAAAAACCGCGACAGATTGGGGCTGCTGATCTCCTCCTCCCCCTCGATCAAAAACACGACGTTGACCGGCAGCGAGCCCTGCACCCGCATGATGGCTTCCAGAGCCAGAATGTGCATGAAAAACTGGCCCTTGTCATCGGCGGCGCCCCGCGCATAAAGCCGATCGGAGCGCACCTCTGGCGCAAAGGGAGGGGATCTCCAGGCTTCCAGGGGACCAGCCGGCTGGACATCGTAATGCCCGTAAATCAACAGCGTGGGGCGGCCAGGGGCATGGCGCCAGGAACCTGTAACCAGGGGATGCCCCCCGGTCGGCATGACCCGAACCTCTTCCATGCCTGCTTCGGTCAAAAGTCCAGCCACATGGGCAGCACACGCGGCCATGGCAGAAGCGCCCTGTGGATCGTTGGCTACGGAAGGAATCCGCAACAACGCATCCAGCCGGCCCAGATTTGTCTCACGCCGGCCAACCAGGTCGGCAAGAATCGATGGCATCACGATTTTCCGTCGGGTAATTGTTTGGGGCTTTTCATGTCGATCAACCGGGCGCTGTGCATCGCCAACCCGGTCCAGTCATCCGGCATGGCCAACCGGGCCACGGTCGCGGTCTTGACAAGGCCGTATTCGGGGGGATACTCCCCACCCGCTCTGTCAGGCTGATCGGCCACACGGTTGGAAAGTTCCCGGCTTCTGATATCGTTGGCCGGCACCAGGTAGGTCAGCAGCATCTCCAAACCCGGGTTGTGTCCCACCAACAAGACACACGCAACGGCAGGAGGGGTCTTCGCCAAAACGCGCAACAACTCTTCGACACCCGCCTCATAAATATCGGAATGCCAGTGAATCCCTCCCGGATCCATCTCCAAGGCAGTACATACTTCGGTCACCGTCTGCCTTGCCCGCCTGGCCGGGGAACAAACAATGTGATCAGGCGTCACCTGCTGGGAGCGCAACCACCGACCCATGCGTGGCGCATCCCGCCAACCTCTCTTGGACAGGGGCCGGTCAAAATCAGTGCCAGCCTGGGTACCCCAGTCGGACTTGGCGTGCCGCATGATGATCAACTCACGGGCCATGAACACCCCCTGTCATCAGACCCCTTTTTCAACACGTCTGACCTGAGCAAGCGCCAGAACCAGACAACCCACCGCCCACAGCGCCGAAACGCCCAAAGCCAAAAGATAATCCGGATGCGTCAACAACGTCTGACTGTTTTCGTACAACGGCAGACGGATCAATTTCAAGGCGTGGGTCACCGGATTGGCCATCATGACCCACCACAGCCACCCGGGGAGGTGATCCATGGGAAAAAGCGAACCGGAGAGCATCCAGAGAGGCATCAGAAAAACCGACATGACCGCATGGAAACCCGCCGTCGTTTCCATGCGCCAGGCCATCAAAAACCCCAGTGCGGTAAAGCCCAGGGAGCCGATGACCAACCCCAACAAGAGCAACAGAAAGCTCCCCACACCCACATGCAATCCCAGAAAGGGAGCCGCCACCAGCAGGACCACGCTCTGCACCAGGGCCACTCCCATGGCCCCCAACACTTTTCCAAGGACAATGGCCATCCGCGACACCGGCGCCACCAGCACCTCCTGCAACAACCCCTGTTGACGATCCTCGATGATGGTGATGGTGGAAAAGATGCCTGAAAAGAGCATCATCATCATCAGGATGCCTGGATAGAAATATTCCAGATAGGAGATGTGTTCCTGGCCAGGAGCCTTGAACGAAGAAGAGAAACCGGCGCCCAGAAACAACCAGATCAACAAGGGCTGCGCCAGGCTGCCCACCACCCGGTGACGTTGACGAAAAAATCTGACAAGCTCGCGCCGGGCCAGGGATCGGATGACCCGCATCATAACTTTTGCCCCCCTTGTCCAAGTTGCTGGGTTTCGGCTTCGACCTGTTCCAGGGAACGCCCTGTCAGATGAATGAAAACATCCTCCAGGGTGGGCTCTTTGATGGAGAGGTGGTGAATGCCACGCGGGATGGCCAACAACTCGGCCACCAGGTCACGGGGATCCCCTCCCTCGACGCGAAGTTCATCGTCACGGCGATGCACCGTCAAACCCGGTTTGGTCTTGAGTTCCGCCTCCAGGGCATCCGGGTTGCGCGTCTGAATGACGACGACGTTGCCCCCCAGAGCCGCCTTGAGCCGGGCAGGAGAGTCGGCAGCCAGCAACTGACCGTTTTGCAAAATGGCCATACGATCCGCAACTTCCGCCTCGGAAAAGATATGACTGGTGAGCAGGATGGTTAAATTTTCCTGCTTTTGGATCGTGCGTAGCGCCTGCATGAAGGCGTGGCGGCTGCCGGGATCCAGCCCGGTGGTGGGTTCATCCATCATGATCAGGGGTGGTGCGTGGAGCAACACCTTCACCAACTCCACCTGCCTGGCCAACCCTCCGGAGAGCGTCTTGACCACCTGCCCCATGCGTTTCTCCAAGCCGGTCCAGCCCAGCGTCTGTGACAACCGCTGCTGGAATGCGGCCCGACTCATGCCGTACATGTCCGCATGGATCTGCAAATTTTCCATGACCGTCAACTGGGGATCCAGGGCCGGCTTTTGAAAAACCACGCCCATCAGACGCCGGACGGCGGCACTCTCACGCACACTGTCGTGGCCGTCGACAAAAACCTGTCCCGCGCTGGGTTGCAGCAAACCACAAAGAATTTTGAACAAAGTCGACTTGCCCCCGCCGTTGGGGCCGGTCATGACAAAAAAAGTTCCCCTGTCAATTTGCAGATCAAGCCGATCCAGGGCCGGTGGCCTCGCCTGGTCCCGTTTGACCGGGTAGCGATGGATCAATTGACGGATATCGATAAACATGCCATACGCCTTGCACACGAAGGGTTGTAAGAGGCTGAGGGATGCCACGAAAACGCAAGATGGGTCAAGGTGTCACGGAGATCCACAGGCGATATGACTGCCAGGAGATCACCGCCCGACATGAAAGGCAACCATTCAGCGCCATTGCAG
The DNA here is from genome assembly GCA_015231175.1 of Magnetococcales bacterium. Classification (NCBI taxonomy): domain Bacteria; kingdom Pseudomonadati; phylum Pseudomonadota; class Magnetococcia; order Magnetococcales; species Magnetococcales bacterium. The sequence continues at coordinate 26,371 of JADGBZ010000029.1, forward strand.
GAAAAGTTTGGCTTGGAAAAAAATGTTACGGGAAAACAGCAGGGCCATCGACTGAGATATCAGCATCGGTCAAAGTGCTGATGTCTCAGGCATCATTTTACGGACGGTTGGAGAATCCAAAGTGGATGCGATGATTTTTGGCGCAGACGGCCAGTTGGGCCGTGAATTAAGCCGTACCATGCCACCGGGATGGGACGTTCGGGCACTGACTTTTGCCGAATGCGATATCACTCACGACCAGGTTGTTCACAAACTGTTGGCCCAGTCACAACCACGGATCGTCATCAATGCAGCCGCCTACACGGCGGTGGACAAGGCCGAATCCGACCCGGAATCCGCTTATGCCGTCAATGCCACCGCTCCGGGAGCCCTGGCCCAGGCTACCCATCAACTGGGCTTGCGCTTCATCCATATCTCCACGGATTATGTCTTTTCCGGTCAAGCCGGGCACCCCTTCCAACCCGGGGATCCAGTTCAGCCATTGGGTGTCTACGGGCAGAGCAAAGCCGAAGGTGAGCGCCTGGTCATGGCCCACTCCGAGGGCAAGGCGACCATCTTGCGCACGGCATGGCTTTATTCAGCGCATGGACAAAACTTTCCTCGCACCATTGTGCGTCTATTGCGGGAACGCGACCGTCTGCGCGTCATCACCGACCAGGTCGGTTCACCCACTTGGGCACGCGGTCTGGCTCAGGCCATCTGGGATGCGGCACAGCTCCCGGAAAAAAGCGGCACCTGGCACTGGACGGACGCCGGTGTGGCCAGCTGGTACGATCTGGCTGTGGCCATCCAGGAGGAGGCCATCGCTCTGGGCATGCTGTCCCGCTCCATTCCCATCGACCCCATCCCGACCCATGCCTACCCCCTCCCCGCTCCCCGGCCTGCCTACAGCGTCCTCGATTGCCACGCCACCTGGGAGTGGCTGGGATGGACTCCCAAACACTGGCGCCAGGCCTTGCGGGAGATGCTCAAGGAATTGGTGGGTGCTGAACAACCATCGACCCGGGACCGTACACCATCAGAAGACTGATATCACACCCATCCCCGCGATGGCATGCTTTCGGGTTGCAACGATCGCAACCATTCATCGCCCTTTCACGATCAACGGCTCATATCCTTTGCAACATGAACGAAAGCGACTACTCCCTGGGGATCTCTTCCCCCGCCTGAATGATGGCCCGCGCCAGAATCAAATCCAGGCGTGTATCGATATCCAGAGATCGTTCGGGGGGCATGACATAACCGAGGGTGGTTTCGCCCAGGAAGGTCCGATGTTCCCGCAACCAGGGGACGCGGGCCACGCAAACCGCCCCGTTCAAGGCAAAGGCCTTAGGCAGATCCTGTCGCCGAATGTGGGCCGTGCCTGATTTCGGTCCAAGGACGGGCGTCATGTGACCGGACTTTCCCAAACGATACATGTACTGAGGATTCTGATGGGTCTCCACCAACGAGACGCAGGCAGGGGCGTTGCCGTTTTCACACAGCTCCAGACAGGCCACGACATCCGCCACACGCCGCAAGGGTGATGTCACCTGCAGCAGCACCAGATAATCGTAACTTTCCGACAGGCAATCCAGGGCGTGAATCAGGACCGGAATGGTTGACGAGTCATCCTGAGCCAACGCCACGGGCCGCACAAACGGAGCCTCGCAGCCCCATTGTCGGGCCGTCGCGATGATCTCGGCATCTTCCGATGAAAGAACCACCCGGTCGATGTAGGGAGAATCCCGGGCCACCTCGATGCTCCAAGCCAGCAAAGGCTTTCCGGCCAGATCGCAAATATTTTTGCGCGGAATACCCTTGGAACCACCCCGTGCGGGAATCACCGCCAGAACGCGCTTGCCGTGAATCATTCAAACACCTTGGGATAATCCTGGCAGGCCTGTTGAAAATCTCCCAGACGTCCAATGTCCAACCAATATTCCAGAAACGAAAAGGCAGCCGTAACCCGTCCCAACTCCACGAGTTTACGGAAAAGGTCGGTCATATCGAAATAGCCGCTCTCCGGCACAAAGGAGATAACCTGTGGACTCAAGAGGTAGATGCCAGCGTTGACGTAATACGCCTGCACCGGTTTTTCGACAATGTTGACCAGGCGATGGGCGTCGGTCTCCACCACCCCATAGGGCACGGTCTGTTCAACCTTGCGCACGCAGAGCGTGGCATCGGCCTCATGCTCCTTGTGAAACTCCAGAACGTTGCTGAAGTTGATCCGGGTCAACAAATCCCCGTTCATGACAAAGAAGGGCTCGTCCGGGATGTCGGGCAACAACGACAGGGAACCGGCGGTCCCCAGGCGGTCATTCTCTTCCAGATATTCGATGGTCACACCCCATCGGGAGCCGTCGCCAAAGTGGGACTGGATCATCTCCTTCCGGTAGTTGACGGACATGAAAAAGCGGTGAAAGCCATGCTGGATGAAACTCTCCAGGATGATCTCCAGGATGGGTTTCGCTCCGACATGCAACAAGGGTTTGGGGCACTGCTCGGTCAGACGCCCCAGGCGGGTGCCCAAACCTCCGGCCATCAGCACGACCCAATTGTCCTTGACCTGCGGTCGCGCCAACTCCGACAGGGTGTTCAAACCCACCAGGCGGCCTGCATCATCCACGACCGGGATATGTTCCAGGCCACGCGCCCCCATCATGGAACGGATGCTTTCATGGGACTCCGATACCCGAGCCACGGTCGGGTTGGGGCTCATGACCGTCCGGATCGGAGCATGGAGGTCGATACGATTGAGAAAGCCGCGCCGCACGTCGCCGTCCGTCACGATTCCCAGGAGATGTCGATTTTCGTCCACAACGATCACCACTTTGATGGCCCCCTGGTTCATGATTTCGAGGGCGTGGAAGATCGGCAGCTCTGGTCCAACCAGGACCTTGCGCCAGTCATGTTTCATTCGGGTAACTCCCGTGCCGGGACACCCACCATGCGTGCCCCTTCTGCTACGTCCCGGACCACCACCGCACCCGCTCCCACCACAGCGTGGCGCCCGACATGGACACCCTGGATGATGGTGGCACCTGCCCCCACCAAAGCGCCTTCGTCCACCTTGACGCCTCCGCACAACACGGCACCCGGCCCGACATGGGCATGGGCGCCGATGGCGCCGTCGTGGTCCACCACGGCGCCCGTGTTGACAATGGCGTTATCTCCTACTACGGATCCCACCTGTACCACAGCCCCGGCCATGATTTGCGCCCCGGCCCCCACCCGCACACCTCGGGCGACGACAGCATCCGGATGGACGAGGGAGGGAAAGCGATATCCCCGCTGTTGCAACTCCCGGAACAACATTTCACGATGGTGATCCTTCCCCACCTGACCCAGGCCGTTGACCAGTTGAGCGAAGGCCGGCGGAAACCGGTCCAACTCGGCGTCGGTTCCCAGCACGGGAATCTCGTAGGGATTCTCCGCCACATGATCGGGGTCGGCATCCAGAATACCGAGAATCCGCTCGCGCCAATCAAGACTGACCATGGCCTCCATCACCACCTGGGCGTGTCCTCCGCCACCCAGTACGAGCAACTTTTCGCTCATACGATCTCCTGATCCCTTGCATAATCCCGGGCAGCCGGTCGGCCCAACAGACTCCACCACTCCATGGGGGAGAGACCGCCCCCTGGCCGTCTGGCCCCCAGGTTTTCCTCCGAAAAGAGCGTCCCGGCAGGAATATCCTGCAAAGCCACCAAGCTTTTGCGGGCCACATCCCGATTTTTCAACTCTGCCGGAGTCGGTACTTTTCGCCCATCTCCCATGGCAGCTTCCACCTCCCGAATACCACGGATCATGACTGCCAGTTGTTCCGGCTCCAACGAGGCGCGGTGATCCGGACCGGGCAAATCCCGATCCAGCGTGAAATGTTTCTCCACCACCACCGCTCCCCTGGCGACAGCCGCGATGGCCACAGCCACCCCCTCGGTATGGTCCGAATATCCCGTCGGCAAACCGAAGGCCTCCCGAAGCACCTCCATCCCCCGCAGATTCACCTCTGCGAACGGGGCCGGATACTCTGTCGTACAGTGCAACAAGCGTGCCTGTTCGCGCAAAATCCGCCCGCCTGCGGGAGAAACGAAGGCATTCTGAAAAGCGACTCTCCCGGGAGGCCCGGTGACACCCAGGAGACCGAAGGCCAAAACACCCAGGGCCGTCTCAATTTCCGCCAGGGTTGCCATGCCCGTCGAGAGAATGATCTCCTGGCCGGAACGCCCGGCGGCCAGCAACAAGGGACCGTTGGTCAACTCCCCGGAGGGGATCTTGATCACCCCCAGATGCAGGTCATGGAGCAAAAAGTTCAGACTCTCCAGGTCAAAAGGGCTGGAGAGGAAGGCAATTCCTGCCGCCTGGCAGTGCGCCTGCAACCGCCTGTGGGCCGCAACGTCCAACTCCAGGCGCTGAATCATGGCCCATTGGGACTCATCCGGGTCGGTAGTGATCCGCTGATAGGCGGCTTTGGGCGCCCGCCGGCTGACCAGGCTGTCGGCCTTGAAGGTCTGGAATTTCACCGCATCCGCGCCTGCCGCCGCCGCCGCGTCCACCAACTTCAACGCCATATCCTGGGAACCGTTGTGATTGACCCCCGCCTCGGCAATCACGACACAACGACCCGGGCAAAGAATTCCCATGTCATCTCTCCCTATGCAGCCACGCTTTGCGTCGGGGCCTGCACCATACGGGTCCAGACACAAAGGGGGGCATCACCGCTCATGGGCAGCTCGGTATATTTCAATCTTGAAAGTCGGTAGGGGCGGGAAAAATTCTCCACCAGCCCTGCCTGATCGGTAACGGCCATGCAACAGCCTGGCACAGCCTGCGCCAGCTCTTCGGAGCGGATATCGCAGCTTCCGTAGGGATAGTTCATCATCCAACGGGTCGGGATCTCCCCCAGAATGCGGGCCAAAAACTCCCTGGAGCGAAGCATCACCTCTCTCTGCCCGTGGCGGGAAAGCGACTCCATGCGTTCATGGAAAACCCCGTGTCCACCGAGAGTCATACCGGCCTCGGCCATCTCCCGGAGTTGCCCCGCCGTCAGGTACAACGTTTCGGCAAAGCCGGTCTCATCCGCCGTGACATACTTCCGGAACAACTCCCCGGCGATCACCCAGGCGGATTGGCGTGGCAGGACATGTTCCAACAGACACTTGAATTGAGCCGTGGGCAGGTCACCGCACCGCACCACGCCACAGGCGCTGGCCTGCAACAGATCCTCGGTGGGTGGCAATTCATAGGCATCCCGCCAGGCGGCGATCCGTTTCAACAGGTCGCAAAATAATTTTTCCCGATCCACCCGGGTTGCCAACATATGTTGGACCTTGTGGACGATCATCACCCGCCTGTTTTCCACTGCATCGACGATCGGGAAAAAACACCCGGCCAGGCCGCGCCGGAGCAAACGAGGCAACACGGTCGTCCGATGCGCCTGCAAGCCATCGTCAAAGGTCAGAAGGCAGGCATTTTCCGGCAGAGGCTCGCCCTCCTTGAGCATGGCGGCCAGGATGCGCTCAGGCGAGCAGACCACATGGTGGCGATGGATATAATCCAGCTGCCCTTCAAACTGCCGGACCGACAATCCCGGGAGCGCTGGAGATGGCGGGTCAACATCAGGGTGTACATCCTCGTACATGACAATCGTGAGCATGCGGGTCTCTCAATTGAAATCGCCAAGGTTGAAGTCGTGGAACTGCTTTTTCAAAATGTCATCCAGGGGAAATTCAGCCAGGATCTCAACGATCCGCCGAGCCGCATCGCCTTGGCCATAGGGGGGAACCATGGCGTGCAATCCTTGCCGAAACTGTGGGTCCAACCCTTTTTCGAGGGCACGGATGATCGAACGACTCTCTTCGGCACAATCGATCACCGAGATCGCCTTCAGCCGACCCCGTTGCCGATCACCCAGGTTGATCGCCGGCAGTTTGAAACAGGGGGCCTCGATCAAGGCGCTGGATGAATTCCCCAACATGATATCCATATGGCGCAGGGCGCTCAGGTAACGGACCGTTCCCAGATTGGTCACCACCATGGCTCGCTGTTTCTGTTGCACCACCCAGGCGTCGATCATCTGCTGGATGATGCGCCCCGCCGTATCGGCATTGGGACGGGTGAAAAGGATTCTGGCATCGGGATACGCATCCAGGGCGGTCAGGATGGCAGCGGTCGCCTTTTCCGGCCCACCGGATTCCAATGTCACCGGATGGTAGGTCACCAAGATGTTGGTTTGGCCCAACACAAATCCGGTCTCTTGTTGCCAGGCATCCCGTTCCAGGAGGGGAGTGCGGGCGATGTGGTCCAGGCCCGGGCTTCCGGTCACAAAGACACGGCCCGGATCCTCTCCCAATTGGATGACACGTTGGCGATAAGCCGGAGCCGCCGTAAAGTGAAGGTGGGCCATTTTGGTCAAGGCGTGCCGAATCGCCTCATCCATCACCCCTTCCGAGGCCTCGCCGCCATGCACGTGGGCTACCGGAATCCGCAAGGGCATGGCCGCCATCACGGCGGCCAGCGCCTCGAAGCGATCACCCAGCACCAGAACCAGACCTGGCCGCAACCTCTCCAGGGCATCGGCAAAACCGATCACCCCGAGGCCGAGGGACTTGGCGATGGCAACGCCAGAATCACCGGACAGAAGCATCTCCACCCGTTGGTCCACGCCAAAGCCATCCGTTTCGATCTGTTGGACCGTCATGCCAAATTCCGGTGACAAATGCATCCCCGTCGCCACCACTTGCAGCTGCAATTGCGGATGTTCTTGAATCTCCCGCATGATCCAATACAGATGCCCATATTCGGCCCGTGAACCGGTCACCACACAAATGGCTCGTGTCCCCTTTTTTCTGGCAACGTGTTTCATGATGGCAACAGACTCCGCGCTGTGACGATCACCTGCTCTTGTCCCGCTCTGGCAACGTGTTTCATGATGGCAACAGACTCCGCGCTGTGACGATCACCTGATCTTGTTCCGCTCCGTCAAAGTGTTTCATGATGACAATAGACTCCGTGTTGTTACAATCACCTGATCCTGTTCCGCTTCGGTCAAACCGGACGAACAGGGAAGCGTCAAGATGCGTGGGGCGATGGTTTCGCTGACGGGCAACAGGGTGCGTGGCGCATCCCGGTAGGGAACCTGGTCATGCAGGGGCTTCCAGAACGACCGGACTGCAATGCCTGCCTCGCGAAAGGCATGGTGCAGCCTGCGGATCGATTCCGGATCCATGGTCTCGGGAAGCAGACAGCCGGAAAACCAACAGGCGCTCTCGGCCCACTCCGGGACCGGGAAGGGCGTCACGCCCGGCAGATCCTGGCAAGCCGCATCGTATCTGGCACGGATGCGGCGTTTGGCTGCCACGAGATCGGCAAGGCGTTCCATCTGGGCGCACCCCACGGCAGCCTGGATGTTGGTCATCCGATAGTTGAAGCCTACCCGGTCATGATCATAATCTTCGCCATGCCGGGCAGTGGTGGTCAGATGCCGCACCAGATCCAGCAACGCCGGATCATCCCCAGCCACCGCGCCACCTCCGCCACAGGTGACCGTCTTGTTGCCATTGAACGAAAACACCGTCAAATCGGCCCCCAGCCTGCCCACTGGTCGCCCATGGCTGCGCGCTCCCAGGGCTGCGGCGCCGTCCGCCACCACCGGCAACCCATGCCGGCGCGCTATCGCCACGATGGCATCCATATCCGCAGGCGTTCCCAACACATGGACCGGCATGACTGCCGCCACCCGCCGCCCGGTGGGCCGATGCACCACCTGGTTTTCGCCGCGCCGTTCAGTGCGCTGACACAACTCGACTTCCAAACGCTCCGGATCGAGATTCCACCCCTCCCGATCCACATCCAGAAGCCAGGGGAGCGCACCACAATGAGCCACGGCGTTGGCACTGCCAATAAACGTGTAGGCCGGCAGGATCACCAAGTCGTCGCGTCCCACCCCAACGGCGGTCAAGGCCGCATGCAAACCCGTCGTCCCCGCCGAAGTCGCCACGGCCCGCACGGAACCGGCTGCCTCGGCGACCATGGCTTCAAAACGATCCACAAAAGGCCCGACCGACGATACAAATGTCGATCGGATGCACTCCTGAAGGTACGGGGCTTCGTTTCCCGTGAGATCCGGTACGGCAAGAGGTATCATGATTTTTTCCCCTGACATCGGCTTGCGGAGCGGCCCCATATGGATGCTGCCACACTGAAAAATCATCTGTCTCAGGGCATCGAATCGCAAAATTCGGGCCGACACCCCGAGGCCATCGTCCACTTCCAGGCCATTCTGAAGGAGCACCCCGGCCACCCTTACGCCTGTTATTTTCATGGCCTCTCCCTGATGCAGACCCAAAATCCCGACCAGGCCATGGAGATGTTGAGCCGCGCCATCGTCGGCTCTCCCGAAGAACCCCTTTTTCACCAGGCCCTGGGCATTCTCCTGCAACAGCAAGGGCTCTACCGCCCGGCTCTGGAGCGTCTGCATGAGGCCATCCGCCTGGCCCCTGATCAGGCCCGCAACCACTATCATGCCGGGGATGCCCACATGGATCTGGGTGAACTGGCCGAGGCCACCACCCGATTCCGGGAAGCCATGCGCCTGCAACCGGACTTCAAGGAGGCCGCTGTCAACCTGGGCCTCTGCCTGAAGGCCCAGGGAGACCTGGAGGCGGCCCTGGGCCTGTTTGATTTTGTGCTGACCCTGGACCAGAACCACCTTCCTGCCCGTCTTAACCACGCTTTGACCCTGCTGATGGCTGAGCATTATACAGAGGGGTGGAAGGCCTATGAGAGCCGTTTTGAGCTGCCTGAGGTCATCGAGCAGATGCAGCGCCTCCCTGAGGGATTGCCCCCTTGGCGCGGGGAGTCCCTGGCCGGAAAAAAGCTGTTGATCCTTGCCGAGCAGGGTTTTGGTGACAACATCCAGTTTGTCCGCTACCTGCCCCAGGTCAAGCAACTCGGCGCCGAAACGCTCCTGGAGTGTCCCTTCGCCCTGACATCCCTGTTGCAACGCCTGCCTGGTGTGGACCGCGTCACCAACCGCGCCCAGGTCAAGCAGGATGGCCAGGGCCATGATTATTATTGTCCCTTGTTAAGCCTTCCCGGTCTGCTGGGCACCACGCCTGCCACAATTCCCGCGCCGATTCCCTACCTCTCCCCCCTGCCGGACCGCAGCGAAGCCTGGCGTCCTCTCATCCAGGGAGCAGGGCGCAAGGTGGCGCTCTTCTGGGAGGGCAAACCGTTACATCGCAACGACCTTGCCCGGCGTCGTTCCTGCCGCCCCAAGGATTTGGAGCCATTGTTGGCCCTTCCCGGGACAACCTTTTTCAGCTTGCAAACCGCCGACACGCTGACCACACCCGGATTCCGTGCCAAGGTTCCTCACCCCGTGCCATTGGGCGACAGGCTCACCAGTTTCGAGGAGACGGCGGCTGCTCTCTCCCACATGGATCTGCTGATCACCATCGATACGGCCATCGCCCATCTGGCCGGGGCGATGGGCAAACCGGTGTGGCTCCTCACCCCGTTTGCCCCGGATTGGCGTTGGCGCCTCTACGGCAGCGACAACCCCTGGTACCCCACCATGACCCTGTTCCGTCAACAACAACCTGGCCGCTGGGATCAACCGGTCCAGGATATCGTCGCACGGCTGCGTGGCGCCTGAGGGGCGATCAAAGTCTGTACAGCCTGGAAACATGGAACTGTTAAAAACCCAGCCACGAAAAAGGAGTCTGCGAATCGGGGGCAGGGAGCTGGACAGTCAACCCACCTGCCTGGCATAGGGTTGCATGACTTCAAGCAACTGCTTTTTCTTGATGGGCTTGCTGAGGTGGGCGGTACAACCTGCCGCCAGAGCCCTTTGCACATCCTCCGTCAATGCGTAGGCAGTAACGGCAATAACGGGGATGGGCGCCCTGTCGTTGACTTTTTCCCAGGAGCGGATCGCCTTGGTGGCCGTCAAGCCATCCATGACAGGCATCTGCAAATCCATCAGAATCAGGTCATACTGGCCCTCGATATATTTACCGATGGCCTCCTGGCCATTGTCGGCAAAATCAAAGGTCCACCCCGAATCTTTGAGAAAAGCCTGGATCAGAAATTGATTGTCCTCGGCATCGTCGACCACCAAAAGATGGGACACCACCGGGAGGGGTTCACCAGTCTTTTCGCGTGGTGGCTTGGTCAAAGGAACCCCTCCCTCCACGACATCCCTGACCATGGCTTGGATCTCGCGCGGTTTGATGGGCTTGACATAATAGTTGGCAAGCCCCATGGCCCGGCTGCGTGCCACAAACTCCGCCCGACTGTCGGAGCTGAGCATGAAGACGATCGGTGGCTCCAGAGCAAGCTGGCGCAACCTCTCCACCACTTGAAAGCCATCCATGCCGGGCATGTGTACATCCAGAAACAGGATGCGGACAGGCTCACCACGCGCATGTGCTTGTTGCAACTCGTGAATGGCCGCCGGGCCATCCGTGGCTTCCCAAATGCGGATGTTCAGGGACATGAGAGAGTCACGCAGAATAAGCCTGTTGACCTTCGTGTCATCGACAACCAAAACACTGACCGTAGAGAGATCGGGCAGAGGTTCCGTTGTCATCGAGGGCGTGGCTGACGGCTTGCCGAAGGGAACGGTGAACGAGAAGCGGGTTCCTTCTCCCGGGGTACTTTCCACCGCGATGTTTCCGCCCATTTTGTCCAGCAAACGCTTGCAGATCGTCAATCCCAATCCGGAACCACCAAAACGGCGCATGATCGATCCATCCGCCTGGGAAAAATTGTCAAAAATAATGGGCAGCTTGTCGGCAGGAATCCCGATGCCGGTGTCGGCCACCACAAAAGATAAGGTTACAACATTTTCTCGGTCACCCACCCCCGGGCCGTTTTCAGGTGACATTTTGGCAACAGTCACCATCAGGGTGACTTCACCGTGATCGGTAAACTTGATGGCATTTCCCAGCAGGTTCATCATGATCTGTTGGATGCGCACCGCATCCCCCACCAGCGTGGCAGGGACATCGCTGGCCACATGGGCAGCCAGTTCCAGCCCTTTGGCATGGGCGCGCACCGCCAGGATTTCACAGGTGTTTTCCACCTGCTCCTGCAAGTCGAACGGGGCATGCTCGATCACCATGCGGCCCGACTCGATGCGCGACATGTCCAAAATGTCATTGATGATCGCCAACAGCACCTCTCCGGCAGAACGGAGAACCTGTACGTAATGCCGCTCATCAACGTCAAGATGCCGCTCACTAAGCAGTTCAGCCATGCCGATGATGGCATTCATGGGTGTACGGATTTCGTGACTCATGGTGGAGAGAAACTCGCTTTTGGCCTGGTTGGCCGCCTCCGCCTTGATCTTGGCCTGCTCAAGTTCGCGAATGGTCCGTTGGAAACGCTCCGCCATCGTGTCGAAGGCGTTGGCCAGGGTGGCGACTTCATCGCAGCCGCGCACGCCCGAACGGGTAGACAGGTTGCCTTGCGTCAGGGCGTCAGCCGCATGCACAAGCTGCCTGAGGGGGGATGTCAAGCGACGGGATAGCAGGGTAGCCAGAAAGACCAGGCATCCCAATCCCAACGCTGCGGCCAACCCGGCGAGAGCGACTTCCCGGTAGATGGGACCATACACCTCCTCCCTGTCCATTTTGACGACGATACCCCAGGTCGTGGAGGAGTTCAGGTGGAGATGCCGAAAAGCCGCCACCACGGGACGTTGACGATAATCTTCCGCCTCGACGACACCCTCCAATCCCTGCAAGGCAAGTTGCGCTGGAATCATGCCCCCCAGGCCTGGTCTAGACAGTAAATCGGGGATCGTTTCCACCTTGAACCGAAGCGGGGAGATGAAACCCAGGGTGGCATCGACCAGCAACAGCTCACCCGTCCGGGAGGTCTTGCTTTGGAGTTCGGCCATGGCCCGCAGTGCCTCGTTAATGGAAACAATAACCACCACGGCAGCAAGAGGACGGCCATCCGAGGCCAATATCGCCTGCCCGATCGGAATATGGTACTCTGTCCCCATGCGTTGTACTTGGCCAATGACGCTGGAGCGTGTCAGAGCAAGCCGCTGTAAAAATTGTGGTGCAAAGTGCGGCCAGGAGACGTTCAAACGACTGGAAAGTTGCGGTCTCCCGTCGGGTAATGACAACAACTCGACCCACTCGACCTCAACATATGCCCGATCATGTCTCTGCAAGAGATCCAAAAGGGCCGCTCCTGCCGAGTTGTCCCTCTGCTCCAACAGACGACGAGAGAGGATCACCAGCGCATCGGAATCGGCAAAGACCTGGGTATCCCTGGCCTTCTCATGGACCCAGTTCAGGATCAAATCCTTCCTGCCATCCGCCAACTGGCCAAACTCGTTCATGAACCTCTTTTGCAACTCACCGATGTATCCCGCGTAGTTCAGTCCCGGCAATCCGAGAAAAACAACCTCGAACACCACCAGTAAAACGACCACATACAGCAGTGAGAACCAAAAAACCATCCGGCTGCGTATACCCCGCAGAAAATATCTCGGCGCCAGAAGATGAAACGTATCGCGACAGGCTACCATCCAAGGGGTCATGGCGATATCACTCCCTGGTAGGAAAAATTCTGCAACCGATTGCCAACCGGATCGGCCAACACATGCAAGAGCGTTTTGGAATCAAAGCATGCGCGCACCGCATCCCATGTAAAGGTGTTGGGCAATCCGCCCATTGATTGCAGAAAATCAAACACTTGTCCAAGATGTCCTTCTTTGGTCAATTCATTTTCATCGACAATGGGTAATGCCCCCAAACGACGAATGCCACGCAGGGCGATCATCTCCAACCCGTCCTGCGAAGGAAGCGACACATCCGGAAGGAAATCACGAGCCGACTGGATGGCCCAACTCACAGCCAGGCGCAGATGCCATTCGGATTCCAGCAGCCAATTCAGGGCACGCACCTGGGAAGCCAGGAAACTTTTCACGACTTGTGGATCACGTTGCGCCAAATCCGGAGAAAAATAGAGGTAGCCCGTCATGAGGGAACGAAAGAGCGGCCACCCCTGGCCCTGATGGATGGAAAGGGTCGTGGTCGGCTCCCAGGCAACGTAGGCATGGACATACCCCTGTTGCAAAGCCGTCGGCATGGCATGGACGTTCATGGGAACCAAACGTGCATCGTCGGGGGTCAATCTGGCAATGGCAAGCGCCTTGAGCAGAGTAAAATGGGCTGCGGATCCATGGGGATAACCGATTTTTTGGCCGCGCAGATCCGCCAGAAACATGGCATGGCGCGTCACGATGGTCGCGTAGCCGACATCAAACAGGGAGACGATGCGAACCTGGTCATCCTTACACTCGATGTTCAAGTTTTTCCCTTCTTGACAGTTTTTTCACCCGTCAAACAGCCA
>JADGBZ010000030.1 GCA_015231175.1 Magnetococcales bacterium
GATTCGAGTTTGGTAGGGCTGTGTGACCGCGATCAACCAAGAAGGGACACTACCCACATCTTGTCCATCTGGACTTCGGGGACATTCAGGTTGCAGACCAACGATTACCCTGATTCGCCACGCACAATCCGTTGACACCCGGGCGGTCGAGACGCCATTCTTGGCGGGTTATCGGACCGTGCGGCAGCCGAAAATGGTCCTGTGAGCCGCTCCGGGATGATCGTGCGAGCGTGGGCGGGGGGCATCTGCCCCACGCGGGCGGGAGATCGGCGGGGCGGTGTCACCAACTGCGTTACCTCGACAGGGATGTTATGAAAGACAAGATCGTTTTGTTCGGAACGGCGGACTATGCCAAAATTGCCTTCACCTACTTGAGCGAAGCCAGCCCCTATGATGTGGTGGCTTTCACCGTGCATGCCGCGCATCGGCAGGAGGAGACTTTGTTCGGGCGCCCGGTGGTGCCGTTCGAGTCGCTGACCTCGACCCATCCCCCGGATCAATTCAAGATGTATGTCGCCGTGGGACAATCCAAGCTCAACAAGACCCGGGCGAAGGTCTACCATGAAGCCAAGGAGAAGGGTTATACCCTGATCTCCTACGTTCACCCCAGCGTGCAAATCTGGTCCAACACCACGATTGGGGACAATGTGTTCATCTTCGACCATTGCACCGTGCAGCCTTTCACCCGGATCGGCAACGATGTCATCCTCTGGTGCGGTTGCGACATTGGCCACAATGCCGTCATCGAGGAGCACTGTTTCGTGGCTGGCCAGGCGGTCGTGTCGGGTTTTTCGCGGGTGGGCGCCTACACCTACCTGGGTGTGAATGCCACCATTCGCGACCGGATTGTGGTCGGTCCGGAAAACATGGTGGGGGCCGGTTCCCTGATCATGCGCAACACCAAACCGCGCCAGCTTTTCGCTCCGGAACGAACCAAGGCAGAGAAGACAGACACCTACCAACTGTTCGGCTTGACGGATGCCTCCGGAACAAAATGAGGGGATGTGAGCATGTTCACCAGGAAGATCAAATGGGAAAAAAAGGGACTCATCCTTGAGCCTCGTACCGAACTTTGGTGGAACCGCACCCATATCATGGCCCCTACCATCGACCCCATCCCGGTGGAGGGCGGATGTTTCAAGGTCTATTTCGGCGGTCGCAATGACAAAAATCAGACCCATGTGGCCTGGGCCATCATCGATCTGGATCAGGACGGCAAGGTAGTGGATTGGGCCAAGGAACCGGTCATCCATCCCGGCCATCTGGGCACCTTTGACGACAACGGGGTGGTACCCAACTGCCTTGTCAATCACGGCAAGCGCAAATACATGTATTATGTCGGTTTCAAACCGGGTGGCACCACGCGCATGGACCTCTATGCGGGTTTGGCCCTGAGCGAAGACAACGGCCACACCTACAAAAAATATTCCGAAGCCCCCGTACTGGACCGCAACCACATCAACCCCTACATCAACACCGCCCCGTTCGTCCTCTACGACCATGGCATCTGGCGCATGTGGTATGTAGCTGGCACGGCGTGGCGGCATCGGGATCTGCCGCGCTACAATCTGCAACACGCCACCTCCCACGATGGCATCCATTGGCATCGGGACGGAACCGTGTGCATCGATTTTCGCAACGACCATGAAAATGCCCTGGCCCGGCCTTTTGTCCTCCTGGAAGATGGCATCTACAAAATGTGGTTTGCAGCCAAGGGGAAGGCCTACCGCCTGGCCTACGCGGAGTCCGAGGATGGCATTAACTGGATCCGCAACGACGATTTTGTCGGGATTACCGTGTCACCGGACGGTTGGGACTCCGAGATGATCGAATATGCTGTCATTGCCCGACACAAAGGCCGGAAATTCATGATCTACAATGGCAATGCCTATGGAACCTGGGGGGCCGGGCTGGCTGTCGAGTCGTGACCACCCTGGCCATCATGCAGCCGACCTATCTGCCGTGGGCGGGGTATTTCGGGTTGATGGATCAGGTGGATCAGTTCGTCCTGCTGGATGTGGTCCAGTATGACCGCCGCTCCTGGCAACAGCGCAACCGCATCAAGACAGCCGACGGGCCTTTGTGGCTGACGGTGCCAGTCTTGAGCAAAGGGTTGCGGGAGCAACGCATTCAGGATGTGGTCATCGATGGCGAGCGGGATTTTGTCGTGACGCATGAACGCTCCCTGCGAACAGCCTATGGGAGAACGCCGTTCTTTGCGACCTACAGTTCCGGCCTGTTCGAGATTCTGGCCAAGGGGCATGGCAAACTGGCGGATTTGACCATTGAATTGATCCAGTGGCTGCGTGACCAGTTGGGTATGCGCACGCCGCTGGTGCGGGCCAGCTCCCTGGAGACCTCGGGGAGCAAGGCTGACCTGCTGGCGGGCATCTGCACCACGCTGGGCGGATCGCTCTACATCTCACCGCCTGGATCGCGGGAGTATCTGGACGCCACCACCGCTTTTTCGGATCGCGGCATTCCGGTGCGTTATTTTGCCTACGAGCATCCGCACTACACGCAACCCTTCGGGGAGTTTATCCCCTACATGTCGGTGGTGGACATGTTGTTCAACCATGGCCCGGAGAGTCTGGCGCTCATTCGCCAGGGATACAGGGAGTGACCCCATGCCCGAACGCATAGCCATCATACCGGCCCGGGGCGGGAGCAAGCGGTTGCCAGACAAAAATATCCGGTCTTTTTGTGGTCAGCCCATGATCGGTTACGCCTTGCAGGCTGCCCATGCCTCGGGCCTGTTCTCCTGCATCCATGTCTCCACCGAGAGTGACCGGATCATGGCGGTGGTTGCGTCCCTGGGGCATGCCGTGGCCTTTCCGCGCCCCGTGGAGCTGGCTGATGACCATACGCCCCTCATGCCGGTCCTCAAGCATGTCCTGGAGGCCTGGCAGGAGCGTGGCCGGCACTTTGACCAGGTTTGTCTGCTCAACCCCTGCTCCCCCCTGGTGGAGGCGGCGGATCTGCGGGGAGCAGCGGCGTTGCAGGATGCCAATCCGACCCTCTCCGTTCTGGGGGTGACTCCCTTCCCTGTCCCCATCGAGTGGGCCTACCTTTTGGGCGAGGGGGGGCGTTTGACCCCGGCGCAACCAGGCATGTTCAAGGTTCGGTCGCAGGATTTGGGCAAAAAATATCATGAGGCGGGGTCGTTCACCTTCTTTCCGGCACGGCGTATCCTGGAGATCCGGGGGGCCGGACGCGATGATGATTTTTTGGGCTACCCCATGCCCCGGGTCAAGTCGGTCGATATCGACGATGCCGACGATTGGGCCATGGCGGAAGCCCTTTATCTCGGACGCCAGCTCCAGGCGGCTGGAAAACATTTGTGAACACCTCACCTGATCTGGCTTCATTCGTAGTGGGAGTCCGGAGAGAAGGAGGGCTCTCTCTCCGCCGGATTTTGTTCGCCTTGCGCGGACGCCCTCTGTTGGCATCCCGGTTGTTGCGGTTGCGAGAAAAATTGACGCCCCTGCTGGGTCCATGGCGCCCTCTGGGGAAAGAACCCGGTCTCTCGCCTGAACATGCAAGCCCCAGCACCGGGCATTTTGCCGACTATCAAAATGTGGCCCTGCAACTCTCCTGGGTCCGGATGCAGGCGGGAACACATCTTGCCGAGGGGATCGAACCCCGGGTATGGCAGGCGGAGGTTCGTGAAAAGCTTGGAGAGTTGATGGGTTTTCGGCACGGGAAAGGGTCTCTGGAGCTTGCGCACACCTTTCGTGAGATCCTGCCCGGTGGTTTGGAGCGGGAGGCGTGTTATCTGCGCCTGACCTCCGGGCGGTATGTGGTGGCCAGTGTGTTGCGTGATCCCGTCCGCCGGGGAGAAGAACTCGCCCCGGTCATGATTTGCCTGCAAGGCCACACTTCGGGCGCCCACATCTCCTGGGGCGAGGCACGGGAGACGATCGATCCAGCCCGGTTGGCCCGGGGAGGGGATTTTGCCGTGCAGGCGGTGGCGAGGGGATTTGTGGCGGTTTGCATCGAGCAAAGCGGCTTCGGCGAGCGTCGGGAACAGGTTGTAACCCACCAGTGGGATCACCCCTGTATCGATCAGGCGAATCGCGCCTTGCTGCTCGGAAGAACCCTGCTGGCGGAGCGGGTGATGGATGTCTGCGCTGTGGTCAACTGGCTGGAGCGGACAGGCGCGGCCTACCGGATCGATCCTCGGCGCATCTACGCCATGGGTAATTCGGGTGGCGGAGATACGGCCCTCTATGCGGCTGCCCTGGATCTGCGTATCGCCGGCGTCATCGCCGGCAGCTGCGTCGGACGTTTCTGCACCACGAGTGGCCGGCGCAAGAGTTGTCCGGACACCGTCATTCCGGGAATCCTTGCATGGTTGGAATACGACGATATCCTGGCCCTGTGTGCGCCGCGTCCGGTGGTAGCCGTGTCGGGCGAGAGGGACCATCTCTATCCCTTCTCCGAGGTGGC
This sequence comes from Magnetococcales bacterium, assembly GCA_015231175.1. Taxonomy (NCBI): domain Bacteria; kingdom Pseudomonadati; phylum Pseudomonadota; class Magnetococcia; order Magnetococcales; species Magnetococcales bacterium. Next base: position 4,450 of record JADGBZ010000030.1, read on the forward strand.
TGCCGTCGTGGCCGGGGCAAGACCGGTGTATGAGCGTTTGGGAAAACCCGAACATGTTCGGGCCTTGGCCGGTCCGGGGGGACATCGATTCTATCCGGATATGGCCTGGCCTGCCTTCATGGAGATGATATGAGCCGGTTTCTCCTGGCGGTGACCTTCGATCCGGCGGGGATCGCACTTCCCCCCACCACACCTCCCCCCACGGAAAAGGATGCCGTTTACGCGGATGCTTTTTTGCACGTGACGGCTGTGAACATGCACCCCATGCCCCGTGTGCATCGTTTGGGAAAGCGTGTCGTGGTGTTGTGTGGCCATCCGGCCTTTCAGGGACGCATCCATGACGCCGGAGCGCTGCGTCATCTACAGGATAATCCCGATCCCCTCGACTTTGCCCGGGGACTGAATGGATCGTTTTTGATCCTTCTTTACGATCCCCGCGTTCCCGAGTTGAAAATCATGACGGACCGGTTCGCCTCCCGACCCTTTTATTATCGGGTACAGGGGAAACGGTTGCTGGGAAGTTCATCGTTTACGGAGTTGTTTGCCAGAATTGAGAAGCCTGTACTTGCGCCGTCGGCTTTTTTTGAATTTCTCTATTTCCGGCGCCTGTTCGGGGAGAAGACCTACGAAACGGAGAGCCGTTTTCTGCCATTTGCCTCGGTGTTGAGTGCGGGAGATGGTTCCATCCGGCGTTATTGGCACCCCACCTTTACCAAATCCACGTTGACTTTGGAAAAATTTGCCACGGAGCTGTCCCATCGGTTGCGGCAGTCGGTGGCGTTGTATCAGTCGGATGAGCGCCAGTATGGTCTGATGTTGAGCGGTGGCTTGGATTCCCGCGCCATATTGGCCGCGACGATGGGCAAGATTGTCTGCTTCACCAACTGCCCGCAGCGCAACAACGAATATGAAGTGGCAGCCGAACTGACCGGTATCGCCGGAGTACCACACCATTTCATCCCGCGTCCGGTCCAGTATCTGAACAACCGCATTGATGATGCCGTTTATATCTCGGGGGGCATGACCAACCATACCGAAGCCCAGTTCGCCGGTTATGAGCAGGACATTCTGCCGGCTGCCCATGCCGTGTTTCTGGGGTTGGCCCTGGATATCATGTTTTGTGGGCACTACCTGCCCAAGGCCCCCTGGCGCATACTGGGAACGGAGAGTTGCGCTTTTCGTCTGCGCGGCATCGACCAGGATCTGGCCGGGCAGTTCATGAATTCGATCAGTTACCGCCTGAAAACTTCGGATCCCTGGAGCATCGTTCGCCCTGAACGGCAGCAGGAGTTGCGCGACAAACTGCGCCACAGTGTGGAAGAGAGATTGAAGCTGGGGCGTGGTTTTGGTGCGGAGGGGTACGATCAGTGGGAGTTCATGCACCTGCACAACTTTGCCCGCCACTACTCCTTCCAAATGGCTTTTTCCCTGCACAGCTACGTGGATTATCGCATTCCGGCCATGGAGAACGATCTTTACGATCTGTGTCTTGCCATGCCGGTGGATTACAAGGTCAACTGGCGGGCCTACCAGATGGCCATTCGGCAATTGAACCCGAAAATGATGCGGGTGCGCAACGCCAACCATAACCTGCCCGCCGACCTTTCGTTGTGGTATGCCACCGCCATGCGTTGGGGACGGGGTGCAGCCAATCGATTGTTTGGCCCGCGCTGGCGCAGTATGCCCCGAAACGATGATCGCTCCTGGCCTGCCGCCCGGGATTCGATCGACATGAATCCCAATATTCAAGACATGGTACGGGCGTTACCGGACTCGGAACCCCTGGCCGCCCTCGGCCTGTTTGAGATGGACCGGGTGCGTACCATGGTGGGTGAGCACATGACGGGACAACGGGACCATTGTGGTCTGCTGAACGGCCTCCTCACCATCAACCGGTTTCTGCTTGCCCCGGGATCATGAAAGTTTTGGTCGTCTCCAGCAAGTATCCACCGGAATACTCGGGTTCGGGCCATCGCGCCCACGCCACCTGGCAACGGTTGCGGCAGCGGTGGCCGGAGCTGACCTGGGAGGTGGTGTGCAATGCCGTAACCCAGGCCGGACGACGGCAGGAGGTGTTTGAGGGGGTGCCTGTCATGCGCCTGGCATCCCCCCTGTTTCAGCATGCGCACCGCATTCCCTGGAGCGGGCTGCGCCGGATCGTGCAGGCCTGTCAGATGTGGTGGGAGGGGGCGACGGCGCTTTGGGTTTTGCGGCAAAAAAAATGTGACGTGCTGCATGTGTTGGGTATCTCGCCGGCCACCACGGCTGCCGTGATGTGGTCCCGCTGGCGGCGCATCCCCTTGCTGCTGGAGCTGGTCAATGCCGGGGCGGCGCCGGACCTCAATTTTCCCGGCCTGCGGTGGTTTTGGCAGCCCGATCTGACCCGAGGCGCCGTGGTGGTGGCCATCTCCGAAGAGTTGGGTCGGGTGTGTGTCCAAAAAGGGTTGCGGGACAATGTCTGGATCCGGGCCAACCCGGTGGATGAAAAGGTGTTCTATCCTGACTTTGCCCAGCGGGGAACCCTGCGGCGTGCGTTGACCCCTTTCCAGGAGGGGGATCGCGTCATCACCTCGGTGGCCAAGTTTATTCCGCGCAAAAATCAAATCTTTCTTCTGGAGGTTTTAGCGCGTCTGCCTGACCGTTTCAAATTGATTCTGGTGGGTCCACTGGTGGAGAGTGGTCCGTTCCGAGAGCGGGATCTGGCTTGTTTCCAGAAAATCGAAGCGAGAGTGCGCGAGCTTGGTCTGACCAGCCGGGTGATGCTCAAGAGTGGCCATGTGTCTGCGGCCCCGTTCATGCGGCTTGCGGATCTCTACGCCTTGCCAGCGTGGGATGAGGGTTTGGGAACACCAATGCTGGAGGCGATGGCCTGCGGCGTGCCCGTCGTGGCCAACGCCGCCGAAGCGGCCTTCCGGGAGTGGATCCGGGAGGGTGAGAACGGCTCTCTGCGCCCCCTGGACCCGGCGGCCTGGGCCGAGGCCATTCTCCTGGTCGAGAGATTCACTCCCGAGCAGTGTATGCACATGGCCGATGCCATCCTGGCCAAGGCAACCACGGCAGTAATCGACCACGGCTACCGCTGTTTGCTCCAGGGTCTGACCTCCGTAGCCCCGGATCAGGTTCTCCCTGTTGACACCTGGCTTACCCATGCTCCTTGATCCGCTACCGGTCCGGGAGGAGGCCAGGCAACATGGAACGTGACTTCTTACGTATCGCCCTGCCCATCTCCTCCTTTTTGCCGAACACGGGTGGGGCCGAGGTGGGGTTGCACAACATAGCCTCCCGTTTGCAGCGGGATGGTCACCATCCGGTGGTTGTGGCTCCGGCGCCCCTCGTCCGGCAGTTGCGGCGCGAAGCGTGGCCATTGCCTTATGAAGTGGTCGCCTTTCCCCCCCGCATGGGAGGAGTTGTGAACCGCTGGCCCACAGCGGGATTATGGTTGCTGGATCATTTTTTTGCCCATTTGCACAGGCGACACCGCTTTGATGTGTGGCATGGAACGATCGGTTATCCCGTGGGCGTTGCCCTGATACACTTTGCCCGGAAGCACGGGAACATTCCCCATTTTGTCCGTTGTGCCGGGGAGGATATCCAGAAGGCTGCCGGGATCGGCTATGGGGCGCGGCTTGATCCACGGGTGGATACCCTGATGCGGCGCTGGTTGCCGCAGGCGCAGTTCCTGGTTGCCATCACCGACAGCGTGGTCGCCGAGTACCGCAGCCTGGGGGTGGGTGAAGAGCGGATCGTCTCCATTCCCAACGGTGTCGATCTGGAACGATTCCAGGGCCATGTCGATCGGGAAAAGGTGCGCAGCGGGCTGGGCGTTCCGGCCACGGACTGTCTCTTTCTGGCCGTGGGGAGAAATCATCCCAAAAAAAATTTTCCCGCCCTGATCCAGGCGGCGGCGCGGATGCGGCAGAACCATGTTGGCGGGTTTCGTCTGGTGATTGCCGGGGGTGGCGCCGACACCCTTTTGCCCCTGATACGTCAATTGGATGTTGAGCAGGAGTGCATCCTCTGGAAATCGGTCGAGAAACCAGGGCGTGGCGGCCTGCCTGGCCAGGCGTTGCAACTGCCTGCCGATGATCTGGTCGCCCTGTATCAATCAGCGGATGTGTTTGTTTTTCCCTCCCTGATCGAAACCTTTGGCATTGTTTTGGTGGAGGCCATGGCTGCCGGTTTGCCGGTCATCACGACAGATGCCCCGGGGTGCCGGGATATCATGCGCCAGGGGCGGGATGGCCTGCTCGTCCCACCCGGGGAAGATGCCCCGCTGGCCGAGGCCATGACGCACCTGTTGCAAAATCCCGCCGCTCGTGCGCAGTGGGCGGAACGGTCCCGGGAACGTGTTCAGCACTTCTCCTGGGACACGGTCGTAAAAAAATACGTTGACCTCTACCATCGGGCTGTTGCACAAACCAGGGCATGACCTCCATGATTCGTACCTTGCGCCGGTTGCGTCACGGACCTCTGAAACAGCTGGCACCGCTCTGGCGTCTTTCCGGAACCCTCTATCGTTGGTTGCAGGGACGGGTAGGGGCCCACCTGACCGTCTCCACCCGGATCGGTCCCTATGGCCCTTTCCGTCTCAACGGGCGTTTTGCCTTCAGCAATTTCGAGCAATGGGGAGACCGGCACAATGCCGGGTTCCAGGTGTGTGTCGAGGCGTGCCGGGGGCGGGGTTGTGTCCTGGATGTGGGGGCGCACATCGGTCTGGTCGCTTTGCCCATGGCGGCGGTTGTCGCCCCGGGGGGGAGGGTCTACGCTTTTGAACCGGCCACCGCCAACCGGGAATTTTTGCTGGGACATCTGACCGCCAACGGATTTGCGCATGTCGAGGTGATCCCCGATCTGGTCGGCGATGTCGAACGATCCGGGGTCCGTTTTCATGAAATGAACGCCGATGCCGGCATGAACTCGGTGGTGATCAAGACGAAGGATCGGGACGCCTACTCGGTCACGGAAAAAAATCAAATCACCCTCGATGGCTTTTGCCGCCGGCGCAACTTGCGGCCCGAGGTGATCAAGATCGATGTGGAGGGGTACGAACTGTTTGTCCTCCGGGGCGCCAGGGAGGTGCTGTCCCAGGTACGTCCGAAGCTTTTTCTGAGCATCCACCCCGGACAGATCCGCCTGCTGGACCAGACCCCGGAAGCCATCGTCGATTTGCTTCACGAGTTGGAATATGACATCTTGACCCCAGAAAGCCGTATGCCTGTCGGACGTTTGGAAATGAATGAATATTTGTTGCTTCCCAGGGAGGAAAACCGGCCATGATCTCCAACATTGCGACCGTCCTGCGCCATCGTGGTCCCGCCGGTCTGGCCCGGGTGGTCCTCAATGGCCTGCAAATTCTTGTGCAGGGTCGACTTCTGGGTGAACGATTCCTGGAAAAACCCATCTACAATTACCGCATGTTTCTGGATACCCAGGATCGGGGAATATCCCGCACCCTGCTCCTTTTTGGCTCCCGGGAGTTGGATCACAAGATCATCCTGGAGGAGGTTCTGAAACCAGGGATGACCGTTTTTGATATCGGTGCCAATATTGGTTACTATGTCTTAATGGAACAAGGATTGATCGGTCCCCAGGGGCGCATCGTGGCCATCGAGCCCTCTCCGGCCAATGCGGAACTTTTGAAAAAAAATCTGGCCCTGAATGGTTGCCCCCAAGTGACCCTTTTGGCCTGCGCGGTTTCCGACCGGCATGACCGGCAGACCTTTCACCTGGCGGCGCAATCGAACCTGAATACCTTCCACCCCGTTGGTTCGGGCACCACCCACCTGACCGGCAAAACCATCGACGTGGAGACCATCACCGTACCGGAGTTGTTACCCGAACATGGCGCCCCGGATTTGATCCGCATGGATGTGGAAGGCCATGAAGTGGAAGTGATCAACGGTCTGGTGGATGCCGTGGAGGCTGGCAAAATGGCCCCCATGATCGTCTTCGAGACCCACCTGACCCGGTACACACCGGATCACGATCTGGAAAAGCCCCTGCGGCGGCTTTTTGCCTGCGGTTATGGTGTCCCCATGGCAGCCTCATCCAGTGCAGCGGGAACAGCCAAGGTCGAAGCGCGTGGCTATCGGGGAGGAGAACCCATCCACACCGATTTTCTCACCCGGGTCATCTTTCGCGACATCAAACCCGACGACGCCATTGAATTCATCTGTCACTCCGGGGGTCTGCGCACGGTCCTTCTGCAAAAAATCACCGCCCCTTGAGCATACGGGTTCACATTCTGACCGAAGGGTGCGTGACCACCAACGGGCGAGGGTTTTTGTTTCCACTCCTTCGTTACCGGGCAGAGTTGCGGGAACGCGGCATCCGCTGGCGCATGTTTACGGCCATTGTCCCCGAGGTGTACGCCTGTGACGTGTTGATCGTCGAGAGCAAATTTTACCGTCTGGATTGGGAGAGACGTTCCCCGGCCATTCTGGAGGAGTTGGCCTCTTTTCAGCAGCGGATCAGGCGGGTGTTGTTCTTTGATACAGGTGACAACAGCGGTTGGATTGTGACCGATGTTTTGCCCTTTGTGCATCGCTACTGCAAAAATCAACTGCTCCGTGATCGGACGCGCTACCTGACCCCCATGTATGGCAATCGGCTTTATACCGATGACTACCATCGGCGGGACGGTATCGAGGATGCCCAACCCGTTCCTGCGACCGTTATTACCAACGCAGCCTGGCTCGAAAAATTGCGCCTCTCCTGGAATTCGGGCCTGGCAGACTACTCCCGCTGGGGGCATCGGCGCATGGATCTTTATCAGCGTCTGCCTCTGCGTTGGCTCCTACGTTCTCCAACACCGTTTCATCCCCCGGAAGCCCCACGTCCCCATGCCGTGGCCTGTCGGATCAACACCCACTATCGCAGCGCCGTTGTGGCCCATCAGCGGGTGTTGATCGATCGCCTGTTGTCCCAATATCGGGGTGCAGGCCGTTTGCAACGCAAGCAGTATTTGCAGGAGATGGCAGCCAGTCGGGTGGTCGTTTCGCCATTTGGCTGGGGCGAGATTGCCTATCGGGATTATGAAACTTTTCTTTGCGGCGCCGTGTTGTTGAAACCGGACATGTCGCATATGGAAACCTGGCCGGATTTGTATCAGAATGGCCTCACCATGGTAGCGCATCGCTGGGATTTGACGGACCTTGAAGCGTGCATCGCCACCCTTCTGGCCGAACCCGAACGTGCCGTGGAGGTGGCCAGGCAAGGGCAGGCATACTATCGTCGTCATGTGGAAGGTGCAGCAGCCGCCACCCTGTTTTGCGACCACTTTGGTGCGTTACTCCAGGAAGCCATGTTGTGAGGTTGCGCCATGTCGAGAAGAGATTTTTTGTTGCTGATGGCCGCTTGTGGCGTCGGTTCCGCCATGACCTTGATGGCTCCCCGTTACGCCACAGGGGAGACCCGGAAGGAGGAAAAAGTGAGTAAAACGGATGCGGAATGGCAAAAAATATTGACCCCGCAGCAATACAAGATTTTGCGTCGCGAGGGCACCGAACCTCCGTTTTCCAGCCATCTGAACGACGAACATCGGGCGGGAACTTTCATCTGTGCCGGCTGCGAAGCACCTCTTTTTTCCTCCGCCAGCAAGTTTGACAGTGGTACCGGTTGGCCCAGCTTTTTTGCAACCATTCCCGAACGGGTGGCGACCAAGACCGACTTTCATCTGATCTATCCCCGCACCGAATACCACTGCGCCCGATGTGGGGGGCATCAGGGGCATGTTTTCAATGACGGACCACAACCTACGGGAAAACGTTATTGCAATAATGGATTGGCCTTGAAATTTGTACCTGAAGCCTGATCAGCATAGCCGACGATGTCCAACCAAGACCCATCCTCGCACCGGCCCATCCATCACGGTGGAAACCCCTCTGGATGCGGGTCCGCAACGCCTGCTGGAGCAGTTGCGCATGGTAAAATGACGTTTTCCCAGACCAGGAATGGTTGTTTCGCGCCGTGCGCACATTGGGCATGGAACCGGGTTCCATGCCAACACGGATTCCTCCAGAGAGTTCAGCGGGGCGGTTTGACCCCACCTTTGCGCTTGATGTCAAAGAGTTCAGCGGGGCGGTTTGACCCCGCCTTTGCGCTTGATGCCAAACTGCACACGAAATATGTCCGGCATGTTGATGCGGTCCCCTTCAGTTCGGTAGATGACAGCCAGTTCGATCAGGTCATCCAGGAGCGCTTCTTTGTTGCCCTTGCGGATCGGATCGAAGCCAAACCTGCGTGGCGGCAATTTTTTCTTGCCTTCCACCTCAACCAACCGCAGGGTCGCTCCTTTCCAGTTTTTTGTAAATTCAGCGCTGTCGATGGGTACCGTCATATTGCGGCAGGCTTCGAGAATGGGTTTGATCCAGGGATAATCTTCCTTGATTTCATCCACTCGTGTCCTGGATGCATGCACCACCCCTTGCTGAATGGCCTCATGATGCAAAGCGAACTTGTAGTCCGGGTATTTTTCCATGGTTTCCGCAGCTCTTTTGAAAGCCAACAAGATACTTCTCGGACTGACGCGACCGATGGCATCCGCCAGATGAGATGGAATCCAGGTATAGGTATAACCACGACGACTGTTTGATCCCATATGGGGCCCGGCTATGCGGCCAACGATCTCTTTTTGCAGGTGTTCGTCACGAATCAGTTCATCGGGAACAAAATAAATTCCCTCCTTGTTTTGCCAGGAATGAGGGTTGATCGCCCGAAATCTCTCCCCAAAGTCCGATGAGTTGCCAATCATATGAAACACAAGTCCGTAAAGGTCCGCTTTTCCCCACGAGAGTTCAACTTTTGAGCTTCTAAGTTTTGAACTGTCTCTGAACTCCCATATCTCCGTATCTTCCTCCATATCTGGCCGAAGGAAAAACTTGAGACGAATCATCTGTCGCGACCGGCACTGGAGGCAAAAGCGCAGAGCGCCTGCCAGGAGCTTGCGTATCGCAGGCCATTCCGAGGCAAGTCGATCCAGGGAATCGAACAGGACAAGGAGGGGTTTATCCTGCCTGAGCAGTTCCTGATCACATTGGGTCAACAGTTGGCCCACCCGTTCTGTTTCTTGCGAACACCACTGAATGGCCTCATGCCACCCCTGCGGAAACGGCTGATCCATGCCGCAAACATCCAGGGCATGCCGCAAAACCACGGTCTGCCAGATCACAAATGGGTCCATTTTCTTTTTCAGGATGGCAGCCAAGGTTGGTTCGGAGGGAAACCACTTTTCGGTATCGTCCAAACCATATCCCACCCGCACATGCACACCCGGTTTCCACGCATGGCCCGCCAACTGTTGCACCAGGGCCTGATGTTCTGGACTGGAAAGAACGGCGGTCCAGAAACTCTTGCCGGCGCCGCGCATACCGCTGACAATACTGGCGTCCAGACTGAGCGCTTTGCCATGGTTCTTGGGTAGATAAACCTTGCTCAGGGCGGGAGGAGTCAAACTCTCCTGGGCGGGGACATCTGGCAACGCAGAGAGAACTTTGCGTAATTGTTTCGCCTCAGGCGGCGTGTAGTCAGCCATGCAGATTCTCCATCAATCTGATTTCTCCTGAAATCCGGGCAACCGACTTGTCGCTTCCGTGATGAACCTGCCAAATGCGCGTTCGACCACTTCCCAGGGTGGTTTCTGTGCAGGGTCGAGAAAATTTTTCTTTGCCAAAAGGGTTTCGAGATAGATTGGGATGGGAAAATGGGGCGCATGCTCTTCAAATTCTTGAAATTCTTGCATGTTCAACGTGGTACCATCCTGGGAAGGCGCATCGTACAGATAATCCGACCAAACCTTGTAGGATTTGCTGATCGCACGTTTATAATCACTCTCGCTCCCCCCCGTCTGGGCCGCAACCATGTTGAAGCGCCAGCGTAAATCTTTTTTCCGCATACCCCATTCCACGCAGCGTGATCTCTGTAGATGTTGGAATAAATGTCCATAAGCTTCCCAGGTTTGTTGGTCATCTCTGGCAAAGAGGAAAACTTCGGTCGGAAGCTGGGATAGCGCTGCCGCACCAATATCGTGCAAGCCGGCACGGGCATCCAGGAGGACGACTTCGGGCGACGCATGACGTATTGCAACAGTTTGCAACAAAGCTACAAGGCGTTCTGCCAGACCAAGCGACTCGCCCTTTCCATCCATGGCGGACACATGGATCCGGCCAAGTTTGGCAACATAGTCCAAGGTCTTGTTGCCATAGGCTGGAATGACCTGAATGCCCCCCGTACACTCCTGATTCAAGGGACTTTCGCGCAGCATATCGTCCAGAAGCGCAGCGTCCGCCTGATTGGCAAGGGACTCGACCAGCCAATCCACCAGGCCAAACCCCGGCAACTCGTCCAGCAACAGCGAGGCGATGCCTGGCGCCTCCAGGTCCAGATCCACGACCAGGACACGCCGCCCCTGCCGCGCCAACCCCCATGCCCAGGCCGCCAAGGCGGTGCTTCTCCCCACGCCCCCCTTGATGCTGAAGGCTGCTGCTGTGGGTAGGGGCAGATTCTCCACCACAGGCTTCACGAGCCACTCTTGGTTGGTCAACAGACGATCAATCAAAAATGCCTCTTCGTCCGCAATCTGCAATCGCTGGGGAGAGTCAAGAATATCTGCTTTATCGATCAAATCGGAGTGTTCCAGAAGGATCCGTCCCTGGCCAGGACTGTAACCGCCAAGACAGGTGTGCAGACGCTTGGCCAAACGCTCCACTTCCTTCCGGTCAAGGAGCTGATCAGGCAGGATAACCGTGATCGCGCCCGCCATATCCCGAACCAGGCAGACCTCGCGCATCCTGGCATGAAGGGTGGGAATTTTCTTCATAAGACCAAGCACGGCAGGAACAGCCTCATCAAATCTGACCATATCACGACCCCTCATGCCGTATACCCGGGAGACCAACGCAGCCGAGGATGCGTTTGGCCACATCCCGATGTTGGGTCATGGATTCTGAAAAACTCTTATGGTCGCCTGCATAGCGCTGGCTCACAGACCAATCGGCGAAAGGATTATCGCGCTTGCTACGCTAGAAGGCCAACAAGGCTTTGTACTTCCTATCCACCTTCAATAAGGTCTCATGACCCCACAAATCATTGATATGCTTTTTTTCGACCGACCCGGAATTTTTTCTGCACCCTGCCACGGCAAACTTGATAGCGCACTCTGCTGCAAAACCATAGAGTTGGTCGGCATTGGCCAGACGCCCCTCCTTTTCCAGGAGTTGCGCATCCCTGAAGTGGCGCATGGCCGCCTGATCGTACACTTCGAGCATGGTCCGAAACTTTTGCGTCGGCATGGGTCTAACCCGCATCGCATGGACCAACGAAAACAGCTCCCCCCCGCAAGGTTGCAGGAGGGAGCTGTTCCAGGATTTCTGACAGGGGTTGGCCAGACAGAAGCTGAGAGCGGGTGCGCTAGCTCATGCCGGCCACGATGGCCCGGCGCAGTTTTTTTCGGAGCCGCCGAACAGCCTCGGCCTTTTTCCTGCGCCGTCTTTCGGAGGGCTTTTCAAAAAATTTGCGTTTTTTCATCTCCCGGAACATACCTTCCCGGTTCATTTTTTTCTTCAGAACCCGAATGGCCTGATCGACATTGTTGTCGTAAACCTCAACCCTCACGAAAATCCTCTCCTTCCGGTTGCATACACGATGGGCAGGTCCACCGAACGGACCAAAACCCATTCAGGGTAATTGCACTTTCCGATAAAATCAAGGGTACATTTATTTTTGCGGGCAACTCCCCGGCCCCCCCCCGGATTGCAGGTCATACGGAAGGGGCCGGAGATTCGTTCAATCAACCTTCATGGCCAGGAAGCGCGGGTCTCCGTCACGCATGACCAGGATGAGGAGCATGTCACCCTTTTTCACACCTTTAGTGATACGTTGAAACTCCTCCAGGCTATGAATCTTGTTACGGTTGATTTCACTGATGACATCACCCGGACGCAAGCCCACGGCAAAGGCGCTGCTGCCAGGCTTCACGGCAGTGATGACAATGCCCGTCATGTCGTCGGCCAGCTCCAGATCTTGGCGAATTTTGGGTGTTATGGGCGAAACGGTCAGGCCCAGTGAACTCTTGTCGGTGTGCGGAGAGACATCCGAGACGACGGCTTCCTCCTTCATTTCGGAGATAGCTGTGACAAGTTTTTTATGGGCGCCGTCACGGACGATCTCCAACTCCACCTTTTTACCCACCGGTGTGGAAGCAACGATGGTGGGGAGCTCGTGCATGCGATCCACGGGGTGTCCGTCAAAGGAGATGATGACATCCCTGGCCTTCAAGCCGGCCTTGTCAGCCGGGCCACCGGGGTCAACACTGGCAACGAGAGCGCCATGGCGCTTGTCCAATCCCAGGGCATCCGCCAGATCCTGGGTGATGGTCTGGATGCGAACCCCCAGCCAACCCCGGGTGACATGGCCTTGAGATTTCAACTGATCGACGATCTGCTTGGCCAAGTTGACAGGAATGGCAAAACCGATGCCCATATTGCCGCCGGAACGGGAAAAAATGGCCGTGTTGATGCCAATCACCTGGCCATCCAGATTGAAGAGCGGTCCGCCGGAGTTGCCGGGATTGATGGCTGCATCGGTCTGGATGAAGTCATCATAGGGGCCAGTGCCGATGACACGCCCCTTGGCGGAAATGATGCCAGCGGTGACCGTCGCCTCCAAACCGAAGGGATTGCCGATGGCAAGTACCCAGGAGCCGACCTCCGCCTTTTCAGAATCACCCAGGATGGCCTCGGGCAAAGGATGCGGCGCCTTGATACGGATCAGGGCCAGATCGGTTTTGGCGTCTCTGCCGACGACCTCTGCGGTAAACTCCTCGTCGGTGGAGAGCCTCACCAAAATTTCAGTCGAATTTTCAACAACATGGTTGTTTGTCAGAATAAAGCCGGACGCATTGATGATGACGCCGGAACCGAGGCTGCGCGACTTGAACCCCTGATCGGGCATACGGTCGAAAAAACGCTTGAAAAACTCTTCGAACGGCGTCCCCTTGAAGGAAAAATCCCGGGCGCCTGGTCCACCGCCCGGGGGGGCTTTGGGATTGGGGCGGGCGGAGTCGGAATCCTCGTCGTCACCCTCTTCGGCATGCCGACCGTTACCGCTCTGGGCCGTGCTGATGTTGACGACAACCGGCTTCAGACTTTTGACCAGGGCAACCAGGTCGGGAGAGTTGAGAGGAGGCGCGGCGCCGCTGCGACCGGGAACGAAAAACAACAAAGCCACCAACAATGCCGACAAACGGCGCATACAGATCTTGTTCTTCATGAAAATCCTCAATCCTGGGGGAGACCACGGTCAACCTGTACACCCAACAGGACACCTGCGGTGCGCTCGGGGAGACAGGCCACTCGGACGCAGTATACACGAGGAGAGAGGCGCGGAGAAACGGCAGAAGAGGCGTTCCCACGCACTATTCCAGCCTATCGCACATGGGGAAGGCAAGCGGGACGTAAAAGGGCCGCTCCTACTTGCGAATGGCGCCGTTCTTCATGGTCCACATGGAAAGGGGTGGAGAGAAATTTTTCCCGGCGGATGGCGAGGAGCTTTTTTGATCGATGACAGCCATAACCGACGCGATGACACCCTCCGGGTCGGGGATCAGGCAATTTTTTTGGATGGCATCACGGGCCTGGGCAAGCGCACTGAATTGACGGCCACACTCCGGGCAATCCAACAGATGGGAGGTCACGGAGTCCAGAAGCGCCGCATCCAACTCTCCGTCCAGGTATGCTGAAATCAATTCGTGATCACAACGCATGAGCAACCCCTACTGGTTTTGTCGTTGTTATTGCAGCCATTCACCATCCGGCGACGAACCGGAATCCTGGCGAGCGACCCCCTGACCGATCAGGGCACAACGATCAAGGTTCGCTTTCACGGTTTTCAGTTTTATAGTGGGGCCGCACCCCGGCCGTCAGGTATCGTTTCATGCGATCCATAATCTCCTGTCGGCCCCGGAAGATGCGTGAGCGGACCGTTCCGATCGGACACTCCAGTAGCGCGGCGATCTCCTCATAAGATTTATCCTGAATGTCCCGCAACTCAATGACCTTACGCATCATCTCGGGGAGGTCGCGTATGGCGGCATCCAAGGTCTCAAGCAACTCATCCTGGAGAAGTTGACGCTCCGGTGTGTTGTAATCACGCAATTGCGGCGCCACCTTGTCGGCATCGTCCAGCTCCAAATCATGGGCCAACACACCCCGGTCAGCCACCATGAGGTGGTTCTTGGCCGTATTGACCGCGATCCGGAACAACCACGTATAGAAAGCCGAATCGCCACGGAACGTTGGCAGGGCGCGATAGGCCTTGAGGAAGGTCTCCTGGGTCAAATCCTGCACCCTGGAAGGGTCGGACACGGTACGGGATATGACCGACGCGATCCGGCCTTGATATTTGCGCATAAGCAACTCGAAGGCACGGTTGTCACCCTTCTTGACTTTTTCGACAAGGATATTGTCCGCTTCAACCACCTGCACCACCTGTTCTGATGGAGACCACACGATTACCGGGTTCGACAAGGCAATCCATAAAAAGTTCCCCACACCAGCTCACTCCCGAAGGGAGGCGAGAGTCTTCCAGGTTATATTATTGTAGTCAAGTTTTTTCTCTTCCGGTTTTTGGCAGATGCATGCACTTGGCCAGCGCCCTCGACGGCAACGATGAACGTGCATGGAGACTGGACCCGCAGGTTGCTCCCTGCTACAACAGCGGAGTTTCTGTTCGACAGGGAAGTTGCGCAAGGGCATTCATGGTCATCGGATGGGGGTGATTTTCCCCATCCAGGCAACGTCAACTGGAAACCAAACATGGCAAACGACATATCCGCAACCAGACGCCTGATTGAAACGGATTTCCTGATCATCGGCAGTGGGGTGGCCGGACTCGACCTGGCCCTGCATCTGGCAGAACATGGTCAGGTGATCGTTTTAACCAAAGGTGAGCCATCCGAGTCGAACAGCTTCCACGCCCAGGGGGGCATCGCCGCCGTGTTGGCCCCCGACGATGACCTGGAGTCGCATGTCAGGGACACCCTGGTGGCCGGCGCAGGTCTGTGCCACTCCGACACGGTTCGCTTCGTGGTCGAAAACGGCGCCAAGGCCATCCAACACCTGATCGATTTGGGGGTTTCTTTCACCCGTTCCCCGGAAGGGTACCACCTGACCCGGGAAGGGGGACACTCGGCCCGTCGGGTGATCCACTCGGCGGATGCGACTGGCCAGGCGGTGATCAAAACCCTGCTCGAACGAGCCGGCTGCCACCCCCGCATCACTATCATGTCCCATCACGTTGCCATCGATTTGCTGACCGACCACAAAATGGGCCGGATGATCCCCAATCGCCCGGACCGGTGTCATGGTTGCCACGCCCTGGAAATTCCCACCGGGGCCATTCACACGTTTCAGGCGGATTTTACGATCCTCGCCACAGGCGGGGCCGGCAAAGTCTACCTCTACACCTCCAACCCGGATACCGCTACCGGCGGCGGCATCGCCATGGCCTATCGCGCCGGCTGCCGGGTGGCCAACATGGAGTTCATCCAGTTTCATCCGACCTGTCTCTACCACCCCCTGGCAAAATCCTTCCTCATCTCGGAGGCCGTGCGTGGTGAAGGGGGGATCCTGATCCGGCAAAATGGCGAACCCTTCATGGAGGCCCACCACCCCAGAAAGGAGTTGGCGCCCAGGGATATCGTCGCCCGGGCCATCGACTTTGAAATGAAACGCACCGGAGATGATTGCGTCTTCTTGGACATCACCCACAAAGGTGAGGCGTTTCTGCTGGAGCACTTCCCCAACATCATGGAAAAATGCGCCTCCCTGGGTATCCGGATCGACAAGGAACCCATACCCGTCGTGCCCGCTGCCCACTATGTCTGTGGCGGTGTGGTGACCGACCTGCGCGGACAAACCGATATTGAAAACCTCTATGCCATCGGTGAAGTCAGCCATACCGGTCTGCATGGCGCCAACCGCCTGGCTTCAAACTCCCTCCTGGAGTGTCTGGTCTTCTCCGATGCCGTCAACAGGGACATCCTGCGCAAGCGCCAGGAGTTGCCGCGCACCCCGGCACCCGCGTTGCCCATGTGGGAGAGTTATGACACCGGAACCTGTGACGAAGAGATCCTCATCTCCCACAATTGGGATGAGATACGCCGGTGCATGTGGAACTACGTTGGCATCGTGCGATCCGAACATCGCCTGGCCAGGGCCCGCCGCCGTATCGAAATGCTTCTGCGCGAGATCAACGAATATTACTGGAATTGCCGCATATCTCGTAATCTTTTGGAGTTGCGTGATATCTCCGTGGTTGCCTCGCTCATCATCCGTTCGGCCATCTGGCGGCGGGAGAGCCGGGGTCTGCACTTCACGGCCCATCATCCCCAAAAGGATGATCGCAACTGGCTCAAGGATACCCTCCTGCCCATCCCGTAATGTTCCGGGAGTGACATCCCGGCGTGCTTCGTTCATCCGAAGAGGTATCCATGGATGAGATCAAACGCCCGGCCTGGCATGCCGTCCTTTATGAGGGCGAGAAGGTTTTGTACACCCTGGAAACCTTGGGCAGCGGGTTGCCGGAGGATCAAAATGCCCTGCGTCAACTGATCCTGGTCGCCACGGATTTCAGTTGCATCCTGGTCTCCCTGGTCGGGGAGGAGTTTTTGGCCACACGTTACGACCTCGATGCCATCACCAGCCTTGAAGAGATATTTCCCCTTCATCTGAAGCTGAGAACCCATCGGGATGCGATCCACATTCGCCTCTCCGACCAGTATGAGGCTGCCTTCGTCAAAAACGAGGTGTTGCCTGCCATCCAAGCCAGGCTCGCCCTTACACCCAAGGATAAACTTGCATTTCTGCTGCGCAAGTTGCAGGTCAAGGGCTTGTTGCGTCCCAAACCGCTCCTGAAGGTTGCCTTGGGGACAACGCTGCTGGTCGGGGTGCTTTTTGGCCTGTCTCTTTATTTGAAGGCACGCCCTTCTCCCGTACCGGCCACCCAGGAATCGCCCGCTTCCGTTGTCTCGTCGGCAACGACCGCCAAGGCTCCAGAAGACGGCGAAAAGGGCGATGCCACACCATCCTCCCATACGGAGATCCCGGCCCGAGATAGCGAGGCTGCGCCTCCCCCCGCTGTTGTCTCCCCTGCCAAAGGGTCTTCCGCCCCCCCCTCCCTGCCTGGAGCATCCGGCGGAGGCAGCCCCATGGGACAGATTGCCGGAGCGGTGGCAGGATCGGTCGCCAAAGCGGTCATGAGTCAAATGAATCCGGAGGTCATGGGTAAATTGATACAGGGGGTGGCTTCCCAGATGTCCGCTGCCCCGGGTCAAGGGTCTCCCGTCGACCCCGGGAAGATGTTGAGCGGGCTCCCCGTCCAAACCGGACCCATCGATCCAGCCCGGTTTGGCGCTGTCGAGCAGTCACCGGAAGGTGTCGACCTCAACCAGATTGCCACCTCCCTGGGAACCCAAACCACCCAGGGAATGGATCTGCAAAAGATGGCCAACATGCTGGACCCACAACTCCGCCAGGCTGCTCAGGGACAGGGCAACCCGCAACCCCCGGACCGATTGGACCCACAACTCCGCCAGGTTGCTCAAGGGCAGGGCAACCCACAAACCCCGGACCGAAACCATCCTGTAGAGGCAAGTCACCTGAGCGGCGCCTCTTCGGCGCAAAGCTCTTCCGGAGAGCCCTTGCACCCTCCGGCCTCCAGGCCCACATCGACGGAGGTGCGTGACCAACAAGCCCCCCGGATCCCTGCCCGGACAGGTGAGGCCGTTCCCAAACCTGCGGACCAGTCGGCCAACCCGGCCAAGCAAAGCTCTTCCGGAGAGCCCTTGCACCCTCCGGCCTCCAGGCCCACAGCGACGGAGATGCGTGACCAACAAGCCCCCCGGATCCCTGCCCGGACAGGTGAGGCCGTTTCCAAGCCTGCGGACCAGTCGGCGAACCCAGGCTTGTCTGCCCCAACGCTCGGTAACCAGTCACCTCTGGTCAAGCCGGAAGGATCTGGTCGGTCACCTCCGGTCAAGCCGGAAGGAACCAGCTTGGTTGCGGGCACTCCACAACAGGCGACCGGCACGCCGCAGCAGGCCGGTGTCGATATGCCCGTTGTTCCCCTGGATGCGTATCGTCGCCAGTATCCCGGTCTTTACGACCACCTGACCGATCAGCAGTTGGCCGCCGGGTTGCATCGTCGTTATTACCGCCATATGCCACGGGAGACCTATTTTCGTCAGTTGGGGCTCGATCCGAAGCATCCTGGCCACCATTTTGTATCCCTGCTCGACTACCGGGCCAGCTATCCAGGATTCTACGATGATCTGACCGATGTCGAACTCGCGCAGGGTTTGCAGCAAAAATATTATCCAGAGATGACCTGGGAGGAGTATGTTGCGTTGGCCGGGTGTGAGGATCCCCAGGATTTGTTCGTGGCCAGAGATCTGGCGGAAGGGTTGCGAATGGCCCGGGAAATTTTGGCCGAAGGAGAAACGCAACGTGCCTTCCGCGTTTTTTTGCGTCTTGCCCAACGGGGTTCCACTGCCGCCCAAAGTGGCTTGGGATTTTTACTGTCGCGTGGTATAGGAACCCTGGTTGATAAGAGCCGGGCCATGCGCTGGTATCGCAAGGCGGCTTTGCAGGGGGATGTGACCGCTCAATACAACCTTGGGTTGTTGCTGGCGGCCAAGGATATCCCGGAACATGATCTCAAAGAGTCCGCCTTTTGGATGCAAAAGGCGGCTGAGAATGGCGATCAGGCGGCACGGGACAATCTGGAACAGTTTGTCGCCCATTAGACCCGGGTGGCCATGCAACCGTGGTCACCATGGGAAAAGGCTGCATGTTGAGTCACGATTCACCACCCGGCAACGCACCGGGGTCCAGGGGGCTTGGCCCCCTGGCAGGTCCAGGACAGAGTCCTGGTGGGGTTCGGGGCGAAGCTCTGATAAAGGCTTTCATATCCAGGCTTTTTTATGAAGGGGTGCTGAATAGTTACCATGTTGAACGACCTGTCCGATGAACCGTCCGCCCTCTGCCCTGGCGCCCTCTCCGATGTCCAATCCCAGAGGGATGAGCGGCATTTGGCCATCGACAAGGTGGGGGTGAAAAATATTCGCTATCCCATCGTCGTCAAGGACCGCAGCCAGGGGAGTCAGCACACCATTGCCACCATCAACATGTTTGTCAATCTCCCCCACCAGTTCAAGGGGACGCACATGTCCCGCTTCCTGGAGGTGTTGGCGGAACATGACCGGGCCATTTCGGTGGAGAGCCTGCCGGTTCTCCTGCAAAAAATCCGCAGTCATCTACGTGCTGAAGAGGCCCACATGGACCTCGATTTTCCCTATTTCATACGCAAGGCGGCTCCCGTCAGCGGTTCCGAAGCCCTGATGGATTATCAGGTGCGTTTTTCGGGTCTCCTGGACCACCACGGCTTTCAATTGACTCTGGGGGTGGAAGTTCCGGTAACCTCCCTCTGCCCCTGTTCCAAGGAAATTTCCCGCTATGGAGCGCACAATCAACGCTCCCATGTGACGGTGACCTTGCGCACCCGAGAGTTTATCTGGGTGGAGGAGGTGATCGAGTTGGTGGAGAGAAACGCCTCGTGCGAGCTTTATGCCATCCTCAAGCGTCCTGACGAAAAACATGTGACCGAACGGGCCTATGAGAATCCACGCTTTGTCGAGGATATGGTGCGTTCGGTGGCGGCAGATTTGTCGGAAGATGCGCGCATTTCCTGGTACACTGTCGCGTCGGAAAATTTTGAGTCGATCCACAACCACTCCGCCTATGCCTTCATCGAAGGTCGCCAACAGGAAAGTTGATTCGGTATGCGCTTCAATCTCTCTCTGATCCCCACCCTGAAGGAAAACCCTGTCGAGGCCCATGTGGTTTCCCACCGCTTTATGTTGCGAGCGGGGTTGATCCGGCCTTTGACCGCAGGCATTTACAACTGGCTTCCCCTGGGTTTGCGGGTGCTGCGCCAGGTGGAGAACATTGTGCGTCAGGAGATGGATGCCGCCGGCGCCCAGGAGATTCTCATGCCGGCTGTGCAACCCGCCGAACTTTGGGAAGAGTCGGGCCGTTGGCAACATTACGGCAAGGAGCTTTTGCGTCTCTCGGATCGTCATGACCGGCCCTACTGTTTTGGCCCCACCCACGAAGAGGTGGTGACCGATCTGGTGCGGCGCGAGATCAAATCCTACAAGCAGCTTCCGGTCAATTTTTATCAGATCCAGACCAAATTTCGTGATGAAATCCGCCCGCGTTTTGGTGTCATGCGGGGGCGGGAGTTTTTGATGAAGGATGCCTACTCCTTCGATATCGACTCTGCGGGCCTCGATCGCAGTTATCAAGGAATGTTTGCCGCCTACGAGCGCATATTCCGGCGTTGTGGCCTGCGCTTTCGAGCTGTGGAGGCCGACACCGGGGCAATCGGCGGGGCCAGTTCCCATGAGTTTCACGTTTTGGCCGATTCGGGCGAGGATATCATCGCTTCCTGTTCCCATTGCGGTTACGCGGCCAACCTGGAAAAGGCCCAGTCGGCGTCGTTGCCCCCCATGGGTGCAGGTGAAACGCCCCAGCCACGGGCTGAAGTCGCCACGCCCGGACGCAAAACCATCGATCAGGTGGCAGAGTTTCTTGCCGTGCCGAAGCACCGGACCGTCAAGTCGCTGCTGGTTTTGAATGATGCCGGTGAGTGGGTGCTGTTGCTTCTGCGCGGTGACCATGAGTTGAACGAGATCAAGGCATCCCAAGTGATTGGCGGACCCCTGACCCTGCCTGCCCCTGAACGCATACAAGCTGAACTCGGGTTGCCGGTTGGTTCGCTGGGTCCGGTGGGTATGTCGGAGCGCGTGCGCGTGGTGGCGGATGTCGCCTTGCAGGATGCCTGCAACATGGTGTGCGGCGCCAATCGCGACGGATGGCACCTGACCGGCGTCAACTGGTTGCGGGATCTGCCGGCGCCCGCGTTTGCCGATTTGCGGCAGGTCGAGGTTGGCGATCCCTGCCCCCGTTGCCCGCAGGGTACCCTGAGCCGGGATCGGGGCATCGAGGTGGGGCACGTTTTCAAACTTGGCTACAAATATTCCCAGGCCATGAATGTGCGGGTGCTGGACCATGATGGGCGGGAGCAGCACCCCATCATGGGTTGCTACGGGATCGGGGTATCGCGTATCGTTGCGGCGGCCATCGAGCAAAACCATGACGACAACGGCATCGTCTGGCCGGTTGCCCTGGCCCCGTTTGCCGTGGAGATTTTGTTGGTCAACCCCAAAGATGCCCAGGCCGCCGCCGCTGCCGAAGCTCTTTACGCCGACCTGCGTCGCACGGGGCTGGAGACCCTGCTGGATGACCGGGACGAACGCATCGGCGTCAAATTCAAGGATGCGGATTTGTTGGGCATTCCATTCCGTGTCCTGGTGGGGGGGCGCAGTCTCAAGGAAGGCCACTTTGAATTGCAGTCCCGACGGGGCGGGGAGCCGGAACGGGTGCCCCCCGCAGAAATGTCCGCCAGGTTGGCGCAGCGACTTGCCGACCTGAAACATGCGGAGATAACCTGACGGATAATGGAGAAGAGCGTGTTGGCCGATCAATTCAGTGCAGCCTTGAAGGAAGCGGTCCAGGAGCTTGCGGAGACCATGTTGTCCCGCGAAATCATCCCTGGCGATGGACAGTTTTCTCCCCTGGAGCAACCGGTGGATTTCAGTGCCGTGGTGAGTTACAGCGGTGCCATTCAGGGCAGCCTGTGCCTCTCCGGGCCTGCCAAGAGCGTCCTTGCGTTGGCCTCCACCCTGATCGGTGAGGAGAGGCCCTACATGGACCCGGACCTGGAGGACTCCTTCTCCGAAATATGCAACATCATCGGCGGTGGGGTCCAAACCCGGATGGAACCGACCTTGGGCTCCATCAGCATGTCCCCCCCGGTGGTGGTCTCCGGCCACAACCATGCCGTGGTGGCTCGCGATGAGCAGCATGCCTGCGTCAGTCAGCTTTTTTCCATGGATGGGCAGACGTTTTTTACGGAAATTTTTTACAAATGTGACGAACCGGCCTCTTCGTAGGGTTGCCGGGCGATCGTCAACGTCTTCCAGAGGGGAATCCGCATGCGCCACGCACCACACGATGACAGCCTGAAGGAGTCCCTGCGTACCTCCCTGGCGCCGGCAGT
Source organism: Magnetococcales bacterium (assembly GCA_015231175.1). Lineage (NCBI taxonomy): Bacteria > Pseudomonadati > Pseudomonadota > Magnetococcia > Magnetococcales > Magnetococcales bacterium. The sequence continues at coordinate 26,626 of JADGBZ010000030.1, forward strand.
GCGCTCTCTGGCCCAAAACCTGGCCCGGGAGATGGTGCGCAAACTCATGCCGCAGGTGATTGAGCAGCAGGTCCGCAGCGAACTCGCCCGCTTCCAGGAGGAAGAGACGCTCCTCGCTTCGGCGCTCTATCAGGCCTTTGCCCCGCGCATCCGGCAGGTGGCCTGGGAGACAACCTGCCGTATGGTCCGGCAACGCCTCCCGGAAGTGGCCGAACCCATGATCCAGGCAGAGATTGACCGAATACAAACAGCTGATTCAAAATAACTATTCATCGGCCTTGCAAGAAAAGCCTGGATATGAACAACGATTCAGCGCCCTTGCAAGAAAAGCCTGGGTATGAAGGCCTTTGTCAGGGCTTCGCCCCGAACCCCACCAGGACACCGTCTCAGGCCCTGCCAGGCAGCCAGCCCCCTGGATCCCGATGCGTGGCCGGGTGGTGAATCGTTATCGCATTTGTCAGAAAAGGGGCCGGATGACAAGAACACGATGGTCGCAGGGGTAGAGAGACAGCCATGAAGGTGACAAAAATCTGGTTCCAACAGGAGCGACTCGTTCCCCAGCTTCAGCCCAAGGTCGATGATGCTGCCAAAAAGCAATTACGTGCCTTGCGCCAATCCACTCTGCAACTTTTACAGGCCCAACGCTTCGTCACCTTTGAAAAACAGCCCCTCTTTTATTTTGACAACAAACTGAATTGCCTGTGGCTGCTCTATGATTTTCACGCCGACGCAGAAGAGATGTTCAAGTATGTCTCCAAGCTCAAGGTATATACCTTGCAGAATTGGGAAATGCCCACCCTGGAGCAACTTCAATCTCTGGTCGGCGAGAGCCTTTTCCAATCCGGCAAACTCCGGGAGGCCTGTTTTCTCTCTGCGACCCCTGCCGCCGACAGCAAGGGATATCTGGCCATCCACATGGGGAGCGGCACGGTGGGCACGGCCCCGGGGAAAAATCCCATCCTTCCCCTGCATCGTGTGGCGCAACGCGACATTTTCGCCTTCATCGTCGCCCACGGCCTGATTCCCCAGGGGATCGACGGGGTAAGGGAAAAACTTCAACAGCTCTATGACCTCACCATGGCGCTGAGCAAGAGCGGGGAAAATCCGCAAGCCCCTCCCCCCTCCCTGAGCGCCCTGCAACAACACCTCCTGGAGGGGGACTACATTCGGGCGCGGCTGCCTGTTCTGGAACCCTCCACCCTCATCGACATGGGCAAAGGTTTGTGGGAGCTTCACCACCCCCAAAAACCTCCGATGGGCAACTGGGTCGAGGTCCACCTGGAAACCCCCTGGGAGGCCCGCAATCCCGAACTGGATATGCGCGAAGGGGTGGTGGCCATCGATTTTGGCACCTCCTCTACAGTGGTGGCCTGTCGGGAACATGGCAAGACCCGTTTGCTGCGGGTCGGCATGGTGGATTTTTTTCGCAAACCGACTCCCGAGGATTACCAGAACCCCACGGTACTGGCCTTCATTCATCTCCCCAACCTGCTTCGCTCCTGGAACGCAGATGCCTACCGCCCCCTCACCCGCTGGGAGGATTTTCACTTTTCCCACGCCGCGCGCAATCTGCTGCGTGCCAATGAGGCCAACCAACGCATCGTTGCCAGCGTCCTGACCGGCATCAAGCAGTGGCCCTTGACCGTGGGCAGTGACCACGCTCTGCGCATCACCGACCAGACCACCGAGACGGAAATACTCCTCTCCCCCACCGGCAACCCCATGCCCGTGGCGGGTGAACCCATCACCGTGGCCGAGGACGACCCGTTCGACCCCATCGAGCTCTACGCCTACTATCTCGGGTTGTTCATCAACCATCGGGCCAATGGTTTGTTCCTCAACTATTTCATGACCTTTCCCATCACCTATCCCCGGGCGGCACGCCAGCAGATTTTGATCGCCTTCGCCCGGGGTTTGCAACGCAGCCTCCCCCTCTCCCTGCTGCCAAGCCGGAAAATGGCCCACTTTCGTGTCCAGGAAGAGGCCTCCGAACCTGCCGCCTACGCCGCCTGTGCCCTGGAAGAGCTGCACATCGAACCCACCGCCGACGGGGCCGCCTATGCCGTGTTCGATTTTGGCGGTGGCAGCACCGATTTTGATTTTGGCATCTATCGCCACCCCACCCCCGAAGAGAAACACCACGGCTACGAACGGGTCATCAAACACTTTGGCGCCAGCGGCGACATGTACCTGGGTGGCGAAAATCTCGTTGCCAATCTGGTCTATCTTACTTTTCTGGATAATCTGGAGATCTGCCGGGAACACCACATCCCTTTCTCCCTCCCGCCGGAGGCGGAGCTTTTTCCTGGCCACGAACCTTTCCTGGATCACTCCCACGTCGCCCGCACCAACATGGCCCTGATGATGGCCAAGGTCCGTCCAGTATGGGAAAACTTTCAATGGCGGGTCGCTGTGGAAGAGACCGGCGATCCCCAATCCGGCCAGGTGCGGCCACGTCGCCTCTCCGACACCGTCGGTGATCTATTGAACCAGTCCATCATCGACGACGATCTGCACATGGATCCTGCAACGGATTGCTTTCAGGGCGAAGAGCCCGTTTTCCCGATCGATGTGGAGCTGCTCGATCGGGACCGGGAGCGGGTGCAGATCCGGCTGCTCGTGGATCGCAACCGTTTGAATCATTTTCTGGTCCAGCGGGTCGGCAAGGGCATCGAGCGTTTTTTCATGGCCATGACCCAGGCCTTTGCCAGCCGGGAGGCGCAACCACGGGAGGTTCATATTCTGCAAGCCGGCAACTCCAGCCGTTCCCTGCTCGTCCAGGCCCTCTTTGCCACCATTCTCCAGGAGCGCATGTTCAAGTGGGAACCCCCCATGCACGGCATCAAGAAAAATGCCACCCTCGACAGGATACGTCAGGGGATTCCCTTCAGCCGCTTCATCGTCCACCGTCCCCCCCAGGGGGATCTCGACAACCCCTACAGTCCCACGGCCAAAACCGGTGTGGCGATTGGCCTGTTGAAGCTGATCCCTGGTGAGACTCTGCTTGCCCTCGGTCCCGACACCGACAATCTTCCCGGGGAGGCCCCATTCCGCTATTTTGTTGGCCGTCTGAAGGAAGGCATGTTTCAGACGGTGCTCAAACAAAACACGCCCTACCATGTCTGGTCCGAGTTGGGCACACCCACCCGGGGCGCCTTCGTGTTGCTCCTGACCACCTCCCCCCAGGCCGCCTTTGGCACCCTGCGCCGGGGCGCCCGGGAGATCCAGGAAAAAGTCCTTCGCCTGCCCCCCGGCAGCGATGACAAACGCCTGTTTGTTCGGGCTGTTGACCCCAACCAGATTGAAATCGCCCTGGCCGAATCGGTGGACCAGATCCACAAACGACCGGAGGCCATACTCCACCAGGAGTCCATCCGACTGGCATGACATCTCTCCAGATACGTGACGAAAATACGCTTACCTTGACGGCTGCCTGTTGCAATGTGGACTCATCTCCACTAAAACCACATGGTTCCCTCCGGTCGATTGGTTGTGTTTTCGGGTTGTGTTGCCAGATGGTCGGGGAGGTTGCGCCGTTCTGGTCGGGGAGGTTGCGCCGTTCGCCATGTCTGGTTGTTCAGCCCTCGCCACAGGGGGACGCTGTCGGGTTTGTGACTTTATTGAATCAAGGAACTCCGTGGTGCCTCCTGTTCGACAAGAGCCGGCGGCGTGCAACATTTGCATACGAAATGGGGATTTATTGATGAATGAACCGACCGCCCTGGAACTGTCCGGGTCCAGTTTGACACTTCCCGGGGGTTCGGAAAATGCCCCGTCGGCGTTTTGCGTCTCCAAGAATGTAGAACTGCCGAAATATTTACAAGATACCTACTGGTGGGCCTATCTGCACCCGACCGGTGTGCGCTTCTTCGAGCGACAGTGGATCGTCAACATGATCCTGTGGGGAAATTTTGTCGATCTGCGCAACGCCGCTCTCGCGGAGATTGGCAGCTCGATTCCCGGCCAAACCCTGCAAGTGGCGTGTGTTTATGGTGACTTCACCCAGGAGGTGGCCCGTCGCCTCGCCCCGGACGCCACCCTGGATGTGGTGGATGTCGCCCCGGTGCAGTTGGAAAATCTGGCGCGCAAACTGGGAGACTCTCCCCGGGTCAGGCTTCATCATCAGGATTCGACATCCCTCTCCTTTGCCGATGGCAGTTTCGATCATGTGGTGGTCTTCTTTCTCCTCCACGAGCAGCCGTCCGAAGCGCGCATCCGCACGGTTCACGAGGCCTTGCGGGTCACCCGTCCAGAGGGTAAGGTGATTTTCATGGATTACCATGGGCCCAGTCCGATCAACCCCTTCCGGTATGTCATGATCCCCATTCTGACCACTCTGGAACCCTTCGCCATGGAGATGTGGCGGCAGGAGATCACCGACTGGATCCCCAGGGATATGCCCATCCGTGGTATCCACAAAGAGACCTACTTCGGAGGTCTTTACCAAAAACTGGTCATCACCCGGTAGACGTCCCATGGATACCCCCGTTTGTGTATACGTCGGTGATCAACTCGGTCGCTACGGCTTCGGCGACGGTCACCCATTCGGCCCGCAGCGGTTGGATGCCTTTTGGAACGAGGCTCAACGCCAGGGTCTGCACCTGCGCGCCTCGGTTCAGGAGCCCGTTCTGGCCAGCCGTGAGACCATCGAACTTTTCCATCAGCCTGCTTACGTCGAACAGGTCGCCCGTCAATCGGTCACCGGCAAGGGCTACCTGGATTATGGCGATACGCCGGCTTTTGTTGGTGTCTACGAAGCGGCCTCTTATGTGGTGGGTTCGACCCTCGCCGCTGTGGAGCAGATCATGCGGGGGCAGTTCCGCCGTGGGTTCATCCCCATCGCCGGGTTGCACCATGCCCGGCCAGAACGCGCCGGCGGGTTTTGCGTCTTCAACGACCCTGGCGTGGCCATCATGGTGTTGCGGGAAAAGTTTGGCTTGCAGCGTATCGCCTATGTGGATATCGATGCCCACCACGGGGATGGGGTCTTCTATCCGTTCGAGGCCGATCCCGACCTCATTTTTGCCGACCTGCACGAGGATGGCCAGTTTCTCTACCCCGGCACCGGCCATGCCCACGAAACTGGCAAGGGCGCAGCGGCTGGCACCAAGTTGAACATTCCCCTTCCGCCCCTCGCCAACGATGACAATTTTTTCCAGGCCTGGCCCAGGGTGGAGGCCCTGCTTCGCGACAGCAAGCCGGAGTTTATCATCCTGCAATGTGGCGCCGACTCCATCGACGGCGACCCGATCACCCACATGCGCTACTCTCTGGCCCCCCACGCCCATGCGGCAACTTCCCTGTGCAAACTGGCCGAAGAGTTCGGTCACGGTCGCGTGATCGGTGTCGGTGGCGGGGGATATAACCTCCGCAACATTGGCCAGGGGTGGAGCGCTGTGCTCCAGGCGATGTTGGAAACACCTGTCCGTACCACCTGAAACTCTCCGAGCGACCCTTTCATGCCATGAGCCATCCCGCCGACGTATCGGAAACCTCTTTCCCACGCGGGTCTGTCGTGTTGGTAGGCGCCGGTCCCGGAGATCCCGATCTGTTGACGCTTGGCGCCCTCAAGGCCATCCAGAGCGCCGACTGCGTCGTCTACGATGCCTTGGTCTCTCCGGAAATTCTCGCCTTGATCCCCCCAAACCGCGAGGCCATCTTTGCCGGCAAGCGCGGTGGCCGTCCCTCGGCGAAACAGACGGACATCTCCGAAACGTTGGTGCAACTTGCCCGCGAAAACAAGCGGGTGGTCCGGCTCAAGGGGGGTGATCCTTTCATGTTCGGACGCGGTGGCGAAGAGGCCTGTTGCCTCGTGCGGGAGAGCATCCCTTTTCGGATCATTCCGGGGATCACCGCCGGGGTTGCTGGTCCAGCCTATGCCGGCATCCCCCTCACCCATCGGGGCATCAACGCCAACGTCGGATTTTTTACCGGTCATGAGCAAATGGAGGAGCAGCCCGCCGACGGATCTCCCTCCTCGACCACCGACTGGGAGGCCATCGGACAGTTGTTTCCGGTCATGGTTCTCTATATGGCCATGAAAAACATTGGTTTCATCGCCGAAGCCCTTGTCCGTGGCGGTCGATCTCCAGAAACGCCGGTCGCTTTTATCCGCTGGGCCACCACCCCGAGGCAATCCACCCTCGTCACCACCCTCAAGGATGCCTACCAGGACATTGTCGCGCTCGACATGAAGCCCCCGGCCATCATCGTCATTGGTGATGTGGTCAACTTCCGAAAATCACTGGGTTGGTTCGCCGATCACCACCTGGCAAGACCAGACCCAACCTGACCGACGCCGCATCTCCCGTCCGGGTCGGTCCAAGCCGCACAGCAAGGAAACGCCGCCCATGCCCACGACATTTCATTTACCCGAACTTGGGGAGAACATTCACGGTGGCGATCTGGTCCGGGTGACGGTCGCCGTCGGCGACCGGATCGCCCCCGGGGATCCGGTGCTGGAGGTCGAGACCGACAAGGCCGTCATCGAAGTACCCGCCAATCTGAGCGGTACCGTGCTGGAGATTCTGGTCAAACCCGGTACCAAGATTCAGGTCGGACAGGCCATCTTGCAGGTGGAGCCCCTGGCGGAATCTCTCGCCCCTTCTGTCCCTGTCCCGGCTGCCCCGGCTGCGGCGCAATCACCGGAGCCTGTTCCTTCGTCTGTTCCTGTCCATTCCCCTCCCGCACTCCCCCCCTCTCTCCCCGCCACTCCGAGCGCTCTCCCGCCTGCGCCTGCCACCGCCACGGGGGGGTCCACCCCTGCTGCCCCGGCAAAGGGCAACGCAGCACCGGGCTTGTATCGTGGTCCGGTCCCGGCTTCCCCTTCGGTACGTCGGGAGGCGCGGGAGCTGGGGGTTGACATCCGGGAGGTGGCAGGCAGCGGGCCGCATGGCCGCATCACGCTGGCGGATGTACGGCAACACGTCCGCCGCACCATGCAGCGCCCATCCGCCTCCGCCCCTGCCTCCCTTGTCACCGGCCATGCCGATCCAACCTTTCCCCGCCACGGGCCGTTGCCGGATTTTTCCCGTTGGGGCGTGGTGACCTCGGAACCCATGAGCAACGTGCGGCGCACCACGGCCACACATCTGGCGGCGACGTGGAACACCATCCCCCAGGTCACGGGTCATGATCGTGCCGATATCACCGATCTGGAGGCCGTGCGCAAAAAGTTGTCCGCTGATCTGAGCAGGCGCGAGGGCGTCTCCCTCACCCTGACGGCCATCCTGGTCAAGGTGGTTGCCACGGCTTTGCGCCTGTTTCCCAACTTCAATGCCGCTGTGGATATGACCCGGCAGGAGATCGTCCGCAAACACTACATCCACATCGGCATTGCCGTCGATACCCCCCACGGCCTTCTGGTGCCGGTGTTGCGGGATGCCGGGCAAAAAAATCTGACCCGTATCGCCACGGAGTTGGCCGAGTTGTCCGCACGCGCCCGGGCGCGCAAGTTGAAGCCGGAAGAGATGCAGGGCGGTTGCTTCACCATCTCCAATCTGGGTGGCATAGGCGGCACCGGGTTCACGCCGATCATCAACTATCCAGAGGTGGCGATCCTGGGGGTTTCGCAGGGGCGCATGGAGCCGGTGTATGGCGAAGGTGGTTTCCAACCCCGGCTCGTATTACCCCTCTCCCTCTCCTACGACCATCGTCTCATCGATGGCGGGGATGGAACCCGCTTCCTGCGCTGGATTCGGGAGGCCCTGGAACAACCCTTGCTGCTGCTGATGGAGGGGTGATGCTGGTACCGCCCCCGGTTCGTCTCCGGGGGTTGGACGGCCCGGATATATGTAAGATATTCTTTTCATATGGCAAACTAAAAAATAACGGTGAGGGGTGGGGCGGGATGTGAGAGACTCGGCGGGTACTCTCTGGCACATTCAAACAACCCGTGAGGCAAGCCGTGGAAATAAATCAGGCCATCGTTCACCTGATCGAGAAGGACCGAAACGCCTCGGCTAAATTGCAACTTCGCCATGCAACGATACCGGTTACTAACCGGTTGCACCATTTGGGTGAGGCAATCCTCAAGGTCTATAACGACAAGACAGGCAAGATTTATGGGACGTTTCATGACAATCCGGCAAGCTATCCTTTTCAGGGTTTTCTTGCAAATTACATGAACGGAAACGACAGCTTTACCTCTTTCACGCATCAAGCCATGAACCATTTGAAAGTCATTATTGATCGCGTTAATTTTGCCACAGGTGGTTACGTTCTGTTTATTCATTATACTCAATCCGCAAATGATTACCTGTTTATTGTCATCCTTCACGATACATTTGGGGCCGGTGTTGATCGAGACACATTAAACCTAAGAGAGGCTGACCATTTAGATATCTCTAAACTTCACATGGCGGCGCGAGTTAACTATTCGTTCATCAGAGCATCCGAACATGATGTAAAATATCTCTCTGCTGTAAAAGGTCGGGGGGCAGATGATGTGGCACGATACTTTATTGAATTTATAGGATGTAATGATATCACTAACCCTAAAACTCAAACCAGAAATTTATTGCAAGCAGTCAAAGATTACTGTAATCAAAGAGGGTTTGGCGATACTGACATTCAGAAGTTAAAAAAAGATGTTTTCTGTTATTGTGAAGAACGAAGAATAAAAGGCGAGCCCGTCTACCTGGAAAGTTTGGCCAGGCATATTGACCCTGACGATCCAGATCGATTCCTGATCATAGCAAACTCCGAAAAGTATGCGATTGATGACGGTTTCAACCCTGACCGAGAGGCATTGAGGCGTCTTAAGTATATTAAATATAATGGAGATATCAGCATTTCTTTTCCCATGGAAATGTTGGGAAACAAGGTGCAATACAAGGACGGAATATTAACTTTTCTCGATATTCCGGTAGGCCTGCGTCAGCAATTGGAAAACGACAGCAATGAGCGATTCTGATGCACAAAAATTCGCCCTAATGGTCCGAGGGGTGCGGGCTCTACAAAATGTCCAATGGGATAAAGGACATCCGACGGGGGTGTTTTTCTTAGACGATGCTAATTATGCTTTATTTTTAGAATTAGATCAATCGGGGATCCTGGATGATGTGGATGCTAACGGGGTATATCTCCCTGAAAAAATCAAGTCAGGCTGCAATGCAAGCATCTCTCTTGTCGTAGACAAAAGACGTGGCAGTTATTTTGCTGAGGATATGGATGATTTTTTAAAGAGTCACGATCATATTTTTGCTCCACCCGGGGAGTTCTACATAGGATGCGTCGACTATTGGTTGAAAGACGATAACACACCAGCAGAAATACAAACATATTTCCATGTTGTGGATTTGGCAAGCGCCTTGGAAAAAGCTTGCGACCACTCGATTCGTGAACCACACAGTATGAATCTCATTTTTTTGGACTCAGAAAAGCTCGAATTGCCAATAAAATACGACAAGTCATTACTTATTGATGAACTCCCATTTAATGTTTTCCAAGATTTTTTGAAAGATGATGCGCACAAAGAAGAACGCAAACGTATACTAAAATCTGTTTTTTTGGAACGACTCAGAAGCATACCTACACAAGAAAGATTCCCTTACCTCTTGCGCCACTTGGATGAGATCGTCCAAGCCATGCAAGACCGGTTTCACGTTGCGGTTAGTGGATTTTCTTTTGAAAAAATTCGCAATGAGTTGGAAGAGAGAAAGTTAAAATTTTTAAGCGAATACAATAAAGTAATATCTGAAATCCATAATAAAATTCTTGTTGTCCCTGTTTCTTTGGTGTTGTCTGGCCTGAAAATGGAGAGAAAGCCCGAAGCAATCTTACAAAATGTTCTTATTCTAACAAGTGTATTTATCTTTTCCTTTCTCATGACTATCCTGTTATTTAATCAGAGGCACACATTAGAAGCCATTCGTAGCGAAGCACGCTTGCAAGAGTCTAGATTGAAAGAAAACTTTTCCGCATTTTTTGATAAATTAAGAGAGCATTATGAGGAATTAGAAAAGCGTTATCAGAGACAAAATTCCCTTCTTACGTGGTTTATTTTTTCTGTATGGTTTGTATTTTTTGTTAGTTTAGGTATATTTTTATATTACACCGATTTAAAAGTTATTTATGAATTATCCTACCGCTTATTGTTCAAGGTCCAGATTATTCTCGCAAGCAAAATCTGCGTCTGACCCATCCGGTCACCAGCCCCTGGACCCCAACTCCCAGATTCATAGGACACCTCGCCCATGACAACCTGCCCCACCCACCGCCACGACAAGGTCGATACCTATTTTCAAGAATATGTTCAGGCATTGCTGCACGGTCTGCATCTGCTCGATCAGGCCACCCTGAGCCGCGTCTGTGATACCCTGGTCGGACTTTACCGACGCGGGGGGAAGCTGTTTGTCTGTGGCAACGGCGGCTCTGCGGCCATCTCCAACCATCTGCTTTGTGACCACCTGAAAGGAGTCCGCACCGACACTGGGCTGCTTCCCAAGGTAATCAGCCTGAGCACCAATCTGGAGATCATCACAGCCATTGCCAACGACATCTCCTATGCGGATGTTTTTGTCTACCAGTTGGCTTCCCTGGCTGCGCCGCAGGATGTTTTGCTCACCATAAGCGCTTCGGGCGATTCGGAAAATATTGTTCGGGCGGTGCAGTGGGCGCGGGAGCATGCCGTGACCACCATGGCCTTGACCGGCTTTGCCGGGGGGCGCAGTGCCCAGCTTGCCGATTTCAACCTTCACATCCCGGTCGCAAACTATGGTATTGTCGAGGATGCGCATCAGGCCATTATGCATATTCTGGCGCAATTTATCCGTCAGTGGCACATGAACCCGGAAACCGTGGCCAAGAGAAAGTTTTGAGAGAAAGTTTTGAACGTGACCCAGCCCAACCGTCTTTTGCTTTGTACCGACATGGACCGGACGCTTTTGCCCAATGGTCATCCGCCGGAGTTGCCCGGGGTGCGTGATTTGTTCCGTGCCCTGGTCAGTCGCCCGGAGGTCACTTTGGCCTATGTGAGCGGGCGCAACCGGGCGCAGATGATGGAGGCGGTGGCCGAGTATGGCGTGCCGCCGCCGGATTATGCGATTTGTGATGTGGGGGCCACCATTTTTCGGATCGAAGATATATCCTGGCACCCCTGGGAGGCCTGGAACGGGACCATTGCACCAGCCTGGCAGGGGTTGAGCAGTTGGGATATCGAGCCTTTGCTCCGGGGCATATCGGGGATTTGGAAGCAGCCGGAGGCCAACCAGAACACCCACAAACTCAGTTATCATGCCGATCCAACCGCCGATGCTGCTGCCTTGCGTGCAAAGATTCAGGCCACGCTGCATCCCCGGGGTATTCGCACCTCGATTGTGTGGAGTATTGACGATCTGGATCATATCGGCATGTTGGACATCATGCCGGAGGGGTCGTCCAAGTTGCATGCCATTTTGTTTCTCATGCAGCAGTTGGGTTTTGCGGCTGGGGAGATGGTGTTTGCCGGAGACAGCGGCAATGATTTGGATGTGTTGTGCAGTCCTCTCCCATCCGTACTGGTCGCCAATGCCCAGGAGGGTGTGCGCCGGGAGGCGATGGAGCGGACCCGGATCGACCACCATGCCGACGCCTTGTATTTGGCCTGTGGGGGATTGCGGGGTTTGAACGGCAACTATGCTGCCGGCATTCTTGAGGGTGTGGTGCATTATCACCCTCATGCTGCCGCGTGGTTTTGACGAAAGCGGGTCGGCGTATGCCTACGTGGAGCAACACGCTTTGGGATTTGGTTTTGGCGAGTCCGGTTGAAGAGGAGCGTCGTCAGAATGGGCGCGCCGACTCCGTGGACCGACGCCGGAATGCTCGTTATGGTTTTTTTCATCCGGTTACTTTGGTGACCGAGGCCGGGCTGCGTCTTTCGGGTTATTCCCGGAACGCCAGCCTGAATGGGTTGTTCATGATTCCCATGCAGGATGCGGGCAGTCTTTTGGTGCATTTTTCGGATGTTGTACATGCCGGGGAGAAGGCTCTCCTGGTTTTTCCCGAGGGTGAGCAGTCGATTGAGTTTTCTTGTCGGGTGGTGCGGGCGACGAAGAAGGGGATTGCCTTGATTTGGTAGGGGGAATCGGAGGACAAAAAAAATGAATTGGGGTCCAGGGGGCTGGCTCCCTGGCGGGTCAAGGGCAGCGCCCTTGCGGGGTCCGGGGCAGCGCCCCGCCTGGTGTTCTTTGTACGCCCCCCCCCATTTTTTTCCTGCGGGGTCCGGGGCAGCGCCCCGCCAAGCCGCCCGCAAGGGCAACGTTCAAGATGGAGAACCGGTCTCCTCCCATTCGGCCAAGGCTTGATCTATTTCTTGCAGTATTGACACAATTTTTGCTTCTGGCCCGCGCCCAACCTCCCGTAAATACTCCCCATACTTCCGACGCATCATCTGCATCTTCCCCCCAAACGCCTCCGGCCACCGCTTGAAGTACGGCCACAGCGTCAATACCGCCTCCTCGGCTGCTTTCACAGCTTCCTCGCGACGGCCAAGATCACTCAACCAACTGGACTGGTTGTTCAGAGAAGAAGCCAAATCAGGCAAAAACGCAGCAGGACGGGAAGCAGATAAATCACGCCGTATCCCAACGGCCTCCGCAATCGCAACCAACGCCTCCTCGCGGCGGCCAAGATCACTCAACCCATTGGACAGGTTGTTCAGAGAAGAGTAGTGCATCTGTTTGGTTGATCGAGTAGAATCCGCAAGGGTGTTCCATTTGCCAAGGAGGGTATGATGGCTATCGTGGATGTTCGGTGTCC
>JADGBZ010000031.1 GCA_015231175.1 Magnetococcales bacterium
AACATGGAAACCTCGTGTGGATTCTACCAGATAAACCAAGTTGGGACACTACCCGTAAACCCTTTGCACCTTACCGTGAATACAACTCCTTCCTGGGTGCCCGTTTGGCCAGAACGCCGTGATGGAGCAGTGAAGTTGTCAATCCCTTGAGATGTGCGTCCTGGAGACAACCACTTCCCGCCACTCCCCCCCTGCCAAAGGAAAATAGAGACCAAGCCGCAAGGGCCGTTCGTCCATCGCGCCCATGAGTGTGGCATAGGTTTCCATCTGTTTCCGGTAACGCTGTTGTTCCCGGTCCAGGAATGCCGCCAAGTCGCCACCGGCATGCCGGCCTGTCTTGAAGTCGATGATCCAACGTGTGCCAGAATCGACAAAAGTCCGATCCAATACGACACGTTGGATGCGTCCTGCACAACGGCCCGTCAGGGCCATCTCGGACTGGGCCTCCGCATGGCGCTCCAGGATCCAGCGGCCACGGGAATCGGCAAGGGTTGTCGTCAAGGCCTGGATGGTCAATTGGGTCGCCGACGCGATCTCCTCTGGCATCACGCCCAGTTGGGTCAACTGGGCGGCAAAACGACCCTTCATGGCCTGAACCCGCCCAACCGGCCATGCCGTGATCCCTTCCCGGGCCATGCGGTGCAACCAGCGATGCACCGCGATGCCCACCAAACGAACACTCTCACCCGCCCAACTGAAGATCAGGTTCTCCTCCTCTCCCTGCACGGTTGCGGAAACCGTCGTACCCACAAGGCCTGGCAGGGGATCCGGCATGTGCCATGTTGCCGGAAGACGCCGCATCGCCGGGGGAGATGCGGAAAGATTTTCCAATGGCCGACCTGGAGAAGAGGAGACCATATCCGACCCATCCATCCGGGTGGCGGCCATGACCCTCTCCGGGCTCTCCGCCATGAAAGCCTGTTGCACGACCGGCCATAACAAGTGCAGGAAGGATCCCTGGGGTGGAGATTTGTCCGGCTCCACATCACCAAACAGGTGCAACCGACGCCGAGCCCGGGTCGCAGCCACGTAAAGCAGCCGCACCCTCTCCCAACGCTCCTTTTCCTGATCGATTTTGGCCAGAAAGGCGTAAATGGGATCCGGGTCGGCCTGATCGGAACGTTTGAGTGGCGCCAGCAACAGCGACTGCCCATCCGGCGCGTCAGGACGCTCCATCCAAAGCAGCAGGCGTGTTGTAGCACCACGGGATGTGCGTTGCAGCCCGGGCAGCATGACTGTGTCGAATTCAAGACCCTTGGCTTTATGGATGGTCATCACCTGGATCCGGGCTTCGGGATGCACGGGAGCGGCGAACAGTTGCTCCATCCCCTGATCCAGACGCCGAAAATCGGCGAGATCTCCTCCTTTCTCCAGGCCCTCCAGCAGGTTCAAAAAAGCTTGCGCATCCTCCATCCCTTCCGGGCCGTGACACGTAGCTGGGCCACCCAGGGCATACCAGGTCGCTTCCACCCAACGCCGTAAATTTCCCGCGCCATGATGAAAACCAACCCGACGGCGCACCTCCATGGCGCGATCCAATACCGTCATGACCCGTGCCAGCCTCTCCCGGTCAGACGCTTCCAACCTGTTGACGAGGTCCGGATCGTGCAAACGCTCCCAAATGGTTCGGTCATCCCCATGATCGGATGTCGTCAAAAGGTGCAATTCCGGCAGGGTCAGACCACACCAGGGCGCCCGGAGCACGGCCAGCCAATGAACCCGGTCGGCCAGATGCAACAGCGCCCGGGTCAGGGCAAAAAGATCCTGTACCACCGGTGTTTCTGCCAGCTGCAAAATTTCCACCGCCTGAAACGGTATGCCCGTTTGGCGCAATGCCGGCACAATGTTGCCCAAATGTTGGCGGGAGCGGACCAGAATCGCGATCGACTCTTCGGGAGAGTTGCGCAACATCTCCCGGAGCAGGGCCACCACCTGTTCGGCTTCGGATCCAGGGGTATCCGGGGCAGGTATGTGGGTGGTGACCGGCACATGTTCCGATGCCGGGTGAAACGGGTGGGCGGCAGCAAAGGGGGTCTCGCCTGTCAGAAGATTGCCTTGTGTGGGCATCAGCTTTTGGAAAAGCCTGTTGCACCACTCGACCAGCCCGCCGTCCGAACGAAAATTGACCGTTAAATTCCGCACTCCCAGGGGAACACTCCCCAATCCATCCCGTTGGACCTGGAGGAACAAGCCCACCTCCGCATCCCGAAAGCGATAGATGGATTGCATGGGATCCCCGACCAGAAACAGGGTGCGTCCATCTCCGGGGTGCCAGCCTGCTGTCAACTGTTTCAGGAGGCGAAACTGGCTCTGGGAGGTGTCCTGGAACTCATCCACGAGAAGGTGGTGGATCCGGTCATCCAGGCGCAAAGCAAGATCAGAGGGGTCATCCTCCCCTCCCAAGGCACGCCCGGCGGCCATGGCGACCTCGGTAAAGTCCACTTCGGACCGCTCGGAAAAAATGACCCGCAGAGTCGCCGCCGCTCGGGGCAGAAGCTGTCCCAGTGCCTGCAAAATTTCCCATTGCTGGTCGTTGTAGCGCGGATCCGGCAGTGTTGTGACTCCGTACAGCAGCCGATCCAATCCTGGTGTGGCAGCCAGGGTATTCAGGAGAGTCATGATCCTGGATTTGTTCTCTTTAAGGCGCTTTTTCTCGGTCGGATTCTTGCCTTCACTCTCCGGGGGAAAGCCCTGCCGCCGGTCAACCTTTTTTCGCCAGCTTCCGTCGCTGGTCAGAAGCAGAGTCGCCACGCCACGCCACCTGGGCAGATCCTCCGGCGCCGGGGAGGGCATGCCTGCTGGTGTTTCCCGCCAGGCGGCCAGGGGCGAATTTTCCTGACCTTGCGGCAAGGCCTGGGCGGCGACATGCAGCAGTGCGGGCAGGTCGGCCCGCACCTTCATGGGCAGCGCCTCCGCCATTCTCTCCAGATGTTCCTGGACCAGGGTGGCCAGGGCGGATTCCAACTGTTGTCGATTCAGGTGTCCGCCCGGCAGAAAGCGCAACCACTGGTCGCGTCGTCCCAGAAGGTCTGCCAGCAAGGTCTCGACGCGACCGGGATTGTTGTCCAAATGTTCCAGCAGTCTGGCCATCGGGGAGGCGGAAAAATCCTCTTCTTCCAGGTGGGCCAGCACCTCGCGGGCTGCCTGACGGAAAAGGGCCTCTGCTTCCCTGGTATATCCCGAGGGAACGCCCATGCCCGAAGAGATCGGCATTTGGTGCGCGATGGCGGCACACAAACCATCGATGGTCAAGACGCGCAGGCGGGCCGGATGACGGAGCAAGTTCCAGTGTTGTTGCCGATCCCGTGCCAGTGCCTGCCGCGCCAATTCCCAATTCCGACGGGCATAATCGTCTTGCGGAGGGGTGGTGTTCTCTCCCGAGAGCAGCGCTTCCAGGATCCGATCCTGCATCTCTCCGGCTGCCTTGCGGGTGAAGGTGATCGCCACCACCTCTTCCGGGCGTTCCACACCGGCGAGCAGCCTTAAAAACCGCTGGGTCAGGATAGCGGTCTTTCCTGACCCAGCCGGAGCCTGAACGATGAAGGAGCGATTCGGATCCAAAACCTCCTCACGAACTTCAGCGTCAGCCAGCATACGGTTACAACCACTCCACCTTGCCGTTCTCGGTGTGATACAAAGCGCCGACAAATTTGACTTTACCCGCCTTTTGCAGATGGTCCAACTCTTCGCTGTGCAGGGTCAGGTCGGTGATGGATTGCTTGACATTTTCCTTAATGGCATCCAGAACCAATGCGTCCCCGGTCAACTGTTTGGCCTTGGACCGTTCCGCAGCCGGGATGATGTTGTCCACCAATTTGGGGATGCTGCCACCGACCTTGTCCCCTTTGATCACCGCTGTTACGGCGCCGCACTTGGTGTGCCCCATGACCACAACCAGAGCGACGCCCAGGTGACCCGAGCCATATTCGGCGGTGCCGATTTCGTCGGTGTCGGCTACGTTGCCAGCCACGCGGATGACAAACAGATCGCCGATCCCCCGGTCAAATACGGCTTCGACCGGCACGCGGGAATCCGAGCAGGAGATGATGGTGGCAAAGGGATGCTGACCCGCGTTGGTCTCCGTGATACGTTTGGCCGTCATGTTGGGGTGCTCTGGTTTACCCTCGATAAAACGGGCATTCCCTTCTTTGAGCCAGGCCAAGGCCTGTTCGGGGCTGACGCCAGGAGCCGACTCACTGCTGGCAAAGGAGAGCCGGGAGAGCAGCATGGCTGCCACCCCTGACGAAATGCCGATGAGTGCCTGGCGACGATCAAGTTGATTCTGACACATGGCCTTGTTTCCTCTCGCGATAAAAATGGGTACATGATCTTCCCAATCCTGTCCGATCATCGCGGAGTATACTGAGTACACCGGGAATAGGCAAAAACTTCCCTCCATGTGGTCAATATTGCCGGGTTTGGCAAAGAACATTCTACTGTTTGGCAGGCATATGCCTGTGTTTCACGATGCGCCATTTTGGCACGAATATTTCGTTTCCCGGCAAAGAAGGTCAGGCTTGGAAATCATTTTTTTATCCTGGAAGATTCATTGGCAACCATGTCTATGATTTTCTTTGGAGAAACGACGGTGCATGGTGGCCATAAGACTGAATTCGGTTTCTTCTGCACCCGCTGCCACCCCCGAGGAGAAGAACAGAATTCGGCAAGGCGGATGGCCTGGCCGGATCTGGTTTCCCCGCCACCGTTCAGGTTCCGTACCCTCATCCAGTGGACAACCCGAAATCTGGCCCCGATTTTCCTGCCGGGTTGCCATCTCCGCAGCGGGGCGGTTGGTCGCCGAGATGGCCGACAAGGTCAGTTCCGCCATTCTGGATATGGTGCGTCGGCAGCAGCTGAAGGGCTCGGATATCTACGGCCCGGACGGTCGGCTTCAAACGCCCTCGACGGCAACCTTGCCTGGGACGCCAGCCACGGGAGATGGTCGGTCGCAAACAGGCGCAACATCAGCGGCAAACTCGATCTGGCCTCTGGCATCCAGCCGGGTCACCCTTTCCGACGCATCACGTTTGGCCTCCGGTGTCGTGGCCAATCTGACATCGGCGCCGGAACAGCAAGATGATTTTCTTGCACAAATCCGGGAAGCCGACGAGGAAAAACGCTTTTCAAGCCACGTCCTGGAAGAGGCTCGTCGGCTTGTGCAGGCTTTCATGGCGACGGAAACGTCGTGATACCGGAACCAGATCTTGACGATTTGCCTTGGGTCAAAAACAAAAAGCCGTTAAGATCGTCCCGGTATCTCATGGATTTGTTGGCAAACAGACAATGGGGCCGGGCAAATGGATGATCGGAAGAAGGCATTTCTCAAGGGGTGTGGCGCTGCAACACGCGCCATCCAGGTTGGTCTGCACCAGACCGGAGAACGGGAAAACAGCCCGCCGCTGTTTTTGACCTCCAGCTACACCTTCGCATCTGCTGCCCAGGCCCAGGCCGTTTTCGCAGATACTGAACCGGGCAATGTTTACAGCCGTTTCACCAACCCTACTGTCGCCATTTTTGAGGAGCGGATGGCCGATTTGGAGGAGGGGGAAAAGGGCTTGGCCACGGCTTCCGGCATGGCGGCCATCACCATGGCTTTTCTCTCTCTGCTGTCGGCGGGAGACCATGTCGTTGTGAGTCGGCAGGTGTTTGGCTCCACTTCCAACGTGGTGCAGAATGTCCTTCTGCGTTTGGGCATCCAGGTCAGTCGGGTCGATCTTTCCGACATCGCCCAATGGCGGACTGCCGTTACCGGGCAAACCCGCATGTTCTTTGTCGAAACCCCGGCCAACCCCACCCTGGAGATGGTCGATCTGGCCCAGTTGGCGGTGGTGGCCCGTGAGCGGGATATCCTCCTGGTGGTGGACAATGTTTTCAGTACGCCCATCCTGCAACGCCCCCTTTCCCTGGGTGCCCACTTGGTGGTGCATTCGGCAACGAAATATCTGGACGGTCAGGGACGTGTCCTTGGCGGGGTGGTGGTGGGAAGCAAAAAATTGATCCAGGAAAAAATTTTCCCTTTCCTGCGCAACACGGGTTCGACCCTTTCGCCGTTCAATGCCTGGGTGTTGTTGAAAGGGGTGGAGACCCTGGCCATCCGCATGGAACGCCACTGCGACAATGCCGAAAAGGTGGCCACATTTCTGGACGCACAACCCGCCATTTCCGGCAAGGTCCACTATCCGGGTCTTGTCACCCATCCTCAACATGAACTCGCTGCACGTCAGATGCGGCGTTTCGGCGCCATTCTTTGCCTGGAATTGGGGAATCAGCGCCGGGCGCACAGGTTTATCGATGCACTGCAATTGGCCACAATCACGGCCAATCTCGGTGACAGCCGCACCCTGGTGACCCATCCGGCCACCACCACCCATGGGCGCCTGACCCCTCAGGATCGGAAAGCTGCCGGTGTCACCGATGGTCTGGTGCGGCTCTCCATTGGTCTGGAAGATTCGGAAGATATCATACGCGATCTGGACCAGGCTTTGGCAACACTGGAGTCTGGTGGCTGAAGCCCTTTTCCCGGCAGCCATCGGGCAGGGGTCGCTGCCAAACGCAGATTGAAGCGGGAACCGTTCGACGTGAGCCGCAGAGGTCGCTGCCGAACGCTGGCTGAAGCGGGGATCGTTCGACGTAAGCCGGAACGGGGTTTTATGGGGATGGCTTCGGATGCGGCGCCTGGATGTGGATCAAGGGCGCCGGGGTCGGAGGGGCAGCCACCCCATCCTGAACAGGCTCGGTTTCCTTGTCCGTCGGTGCAGCGCTGGTTGTTTGCGACTCCAGATGTGGCGCGACCGGGTATTTGGCCCGCAGGGCCAGAGCACGCTGATGAAACTGCTCTGCGATATCTGGTCGGTTGCGTATGCGCTCGGCTTCGGCCAGGGATGCCATGACCATGGACAGTTCCGCGCCATGGATGATGCTGGGGGTTTCAAGATGCTCTTGCAGGTTACGAAGAATCTGCAAGGCTTGCTCCAGATCCAGATCGGCCAGGAGATAGTTGGCCATGAGGATTGAGGCCCGAATGGTCCGCAGATGATCGACTCCCCAGGTCAGTCGTGTGATCGTCAGCAATCTTGCAACGTGGGACTGTCCTTGTCGGCTCTTTTTTTGCGCCAACAGGTTGGTGGCCAATCTCTCCAAGATGGGCGCCACAGCCGGGTGATCGGTGCCCCACATGTTTTCCGTGATGGCCAGGGCGCTTTTGAGCAGATCGGCGGCTGGTTCTGGCATGCCCCTGGTATCGTACAAACTGGCCAGTTTCAGCATGATTTCCACCCGTTTCGCATGAAACGGGCCTGGGGTTTTCATAAAAACCCGCAATGCCTGCGTATGGTCGCGCAGGGCGGCATCCGCCCGACCCTCTTCCTGGGCGATCTCCCCAGCCCAGAACCAGGCCTCACCTTTACCAGGCAGGGGAGCATCAAAACGGGCAACGTGGATCGCGGCGGCCTGATCCCGCAGCTCGGTGGGAATCGGAGGGATGGGGGGAGACTTCGGCGGCATCTTGATCGCGGGTGACGCTTCGGCCAATCCCTGGAGAATTTCTGCCATGAAGAGCGAATGGGGTTGGGAACTCTGTTCTACCAGCTTTTGCGCAAGCAGATAGCCGGTTCGAGCCGTGGAATACTCTCCCCGACGCAATTCCATGCGCGCCGCACGAAGAACCGCTGCAAGATACAAAGGGTGCTTCTGGCTAACACTTTTTTCCAATTGGTCTCGGGCTTGGCGCAAAAGTTCGCCGGCCTGGTCCCATGCCTGACGCCTCTCGAAATGGGCCGCCTCATCCATCTTCACCCAGGCCGAACGAAGCTGGCTCGATGCATTCATGGGGTCTGAGTTGGCCGCAGCGCGGGAAGAAGGCGCCATGACGAGGAGCCCGATCACCATGAAAGGGAGTAAAATGACCGGGGTCCAGGGGGCTGGCTCCCTGGCAGGTCCAGGACGGCGTCCTGGTGGGGTTCGGGGCGAAGCCCTGACAAAGGCTTTCATGTCCAGGCTTTCCTTGCAAGGGTGCTGAATAGTTGCCAAACTTTCTGAAAACGGTCTGCCCTGGACAATAAACGGCCTCAGGGTACATGCTGCCTGTGGTTGACGCCTCCGACCCCTGCCAACCTGAACCAGTATAGGGGGCGCTTTCTTCCATGGAAAGTTGTTGTCGGCGCGTGGGTGAGGGCTGACATGAAAGTTGTTGTCGGCGCGTGGGTGAGGGCCGACGTGAATGGAAAGTTGTTGTCGGGAAAGGGAAACGAACCCACATGAGACATGTTCTGCAATATATGCAGGAGGGTGGAACAGTCGTAACGGTCAATCGTCGCCTGGCGCGTTTTTTCACGGAAGTTTACGACCGCTGGCAATGGGATCGGGGTTTGAAAACCTGGCCCACTCCCGACTTGCTCCCCTACGAAGGGTGGCTGGTGCGTTGCTGGGATGCCTTGACCCTCTCCACACCTCCGGATGACCTCCCGTCCTGGCCCGTTCTGTTAAGTCTTCCGCAGGAGCAGGCTCTTTGGGAGAAGGTCATCCAGGACGAGAAACCGGGAGGAGGTCTGCTGGATATGACCTCCGTGGTCGATAAGGTCATGCAGGCATATGCACTTTGGTGCGCCTGGTCCGATCCTGACGAGGTGACCGACGCGGAGGCCATGTTTTATGATGGTGATGAACGGGCCTTCCAGACTTGGATGCTGGCTTTTGAAACCCATTGCCGACTGAGGGGCTGGATTTCTGCGGCCCGTATTCCAACCTGGCTCATGCGCTTCGCCAGACATCTGGAGGTGGACCGCCCCCATTTCCTGGTCGGTTTTGACCGGCTTTCTCCCATCCAGAAACGCCTCCAGAGCGCTTTCCGGTTGACGAAGCTGGAGCTTTCCCATCAACCCATAACCGGGCAGAGCCGACAGCACGTGTGTGTGGGCTTTCCTGACCAGGAGACCGAAATAGCGGCTGCGGCGTGCTGGGCAGCCCACCGTCTGCGGGAAAATCCATCCGAACGGATCGGTGTGGTCGTGCCGGAGTTGCACCGAATCCGGGACCAGGTGGCCCGTCTCTTTGCCGATTTTCTGCACCCCGAAACTCTGGAGATGACCTGCCGGCATGATGACCCGTTCTTCAACATGTCCCTTGGCTCCCCTTTGCTTGGTTATCCACTGATTCAGGATATGTTTTTACTCCTGGAGGGCCTACGTGGGACATGGCGGCATGCCGATGTCGGCGCCCTGCTGCGTTCTCCTGGTTGGGCTGGTGGGGAGAGCGAGCGATCATCCCGGGCCTTGTTGGATCGGTGGTTGCGAGAGCAGGGACGCTCCCACATTTCCCTGCAACAGTTGCATCAATATTCAGCAAAAAAAACAGGGGGCGTTTCCTGTCCCCTGTTGCACAACATTTTGACCCGGATCGTGACCACCCAGCTCCCCTCCGGGGATCGAACACCGGGTCAATGGGGAGACATTTTTTTCCGCTGGTTTGCAGCCTGGGGCTGGCCAGGGGAGCGACCCCTGACCAGTCGGGAACAGCAAACCTGCGCGGCAGGTCGCGACCTTTTGCAAACGTTTGCCACCCTGGAGGGCGTGGTTGGGAAGATACCGTTGTTCGATGCCTTGCGGCGTCTGCGCGGCATGGCACGGCAACAGTTGTATCAACCGGAAACCCCCGATGCACCGGTGCAAATTTTGGGTATACTGGAGTCCGTTGGAGAACCTTTCTCCGCGTTATGGCTCTTGGGCATCTCCCGGGATGTGTGGCCATCGGCTCCTTCGCCCAACCCCTTTTTGCCTCTCTCCTGGCAACGCCGCAAAGGCCTGCCACGCGCCTCTGCCCAGGGAGAGCTGGAATTTGCCCAACATGCGACGGAGCGTTTGCTGGCCTCCTCTCCCGTCGTGGTGGCCAGTTATCCCCTTTTGCTGGAGGGGCTCAAGCAACATGCTTCACCGCTGATCGCAGAGTTGGCGCCAACCACCATCGCCGCTTTGGGGTTGGAGACCTCCCCATACCATTGGCAAAGAATCTGCGATGCGGCCATTTGGGAAACCTATGTCGATCACCACGGTGTTGGCCTGGATGTCAAAACAAAAATGGCTGGTGGCGCCAGAATATTGAAATCCCAAGCTGAATGTCCTTTCAAGGCCTTTGCCGTTTTTCGTCTGGGCGCGGCCCCGTTTCCCGAAGTGGAACCTGTGATCGACTCCCGAATCCGGGGCAATCTTGTCCATCGTCTCCTGGAACAATTTTGGCGGGTGACCCCATCGTTGAAGAGCTTGGCGGAACTGGGTTCCGAAACCTTGCATGAGCGTATCCATCAGGCCGTGGTCGCTGCGGTGCAGGGCGAAGCTTTGCTCAGGCCCGAGTTGTTTCCTCCCGGGTTGCGGCGTCTGGAAGAGGGGCGCCTGACCCGCCTTCTGACCACATGGATTCAACTGGAACGGACCCGGAGCAAACCTTTCCAGGTGGTTTCCCAGGAACAACCCATCCAGATGAATGTAGGGGGGCTCCCCATGGAGTTGCGTCCGGACCGGGTGGACAAGTTGGATGATGGCCGCCACGTGGTTTTGGATTACAAAACCGGAGATCCCAAACTGGGTGATTGGCATGTGCCACGCATCAGGGAACCACAACTTCCTCTCTATTGTCTTTTCCAGAAGGAGAGCGTGGCGGCTGTGGCTTTCGCCCGCGTCAAACCCGACAAGCCTGACTTTATCGGCTTGGGGGAGGAAGAGGATCTGCTTCCGTTACGCCAGTCCGTGGAGTCGGCGTTGCAGAAAAACAATCTACCCGCATGGCCTGAATTGCTGAACGCCTGGCGGGATGACCTGACGGCCACGGCCATGGAGTTCCTGGCTGGCAAAGCCTCGGTGTCACCTCTCCCCGGCGCCTGTGATCATTGCTCATTGACCCCTTTGTGCCGCAAACACGCAATCGACACTCTGCAAAATCCGCTTGCCATGGATGAGGAACTGTAACTATTCAGCACCCGGCAACGCACCGGGGTTCCGGGGGTGCTGAAGCATGACTTTCCCCAGTTTGGAGGCTTGCCTGCCGTGACAAGGCGTTATCACTGGCCATTGCCGATCAGCATGCTGCTCACGGCCCTGTTGTTTTTGCTTCTTGCCGGCAACTCTTGGCTGCGCTGGGCCGATCCGACCATGGACTTCGGGCGGGAACTCTACTACCCCTGGCAAATTCTTCAGGGCAAGGTATTGCAGCGGGATTTGTATCAAATTTTCGGTCCTCTGCCGGATTATTTCAATGCCTTTTGGATGTCCATCGCAGGGGTGTCGGTTCACACCTTGTTTGGTGTCAACCTGGTTTTGGCCGTCGGCGCCACAGGTATGATCCTGTATCTTTTTGGCGCCTGGTTGGGTTGGCTGTCCGGTTGTCTGGCTGCTCTGGCCTTCATGGTCATGGGGGTCTTTCCTTTTTCCAGCGACATATTCGGCAGCTTCAATTTTATCGCCCCCTACAGTCATGCCGCCACCCATGGCTTCATCACGGCTCTGTTTACCTTGACGATGCTCATGCGCTTTGTCCGACACGGTCATCCGACCAGCCTGTACCTGGCCGCTCTCGGTATCGGGGGCAACTTTTTGACCAAACCTGAATTTTTTGTTGCGCTGCTCGCCTCGGTGGGGGTATGGGCCATTCTGTTGGCACGCCACGACGCGCAAAGATGGGCCATCTGCCGACATCATGCCATGCGTCTGTTCCTGACTGCCTTACTCCTTCCTTTATGTTTCCTGGGTTACTTTCTGTCACTCCTTCCTCTCAACCAGGCCCTGCGCGCCATCGCCGGGGGGTGGACCATCCTTGGTTATGGAGACCCCACACGTTTACACTATTACAATTTGATTTCCGGTCTGAACCATCCTGGAACGAACATGTGGATCGGTCTCCGCTCGGCCCTGGTTCAATTGGGTTGGCTGGCGGCGACACTTTGGGCTTTTGGGAGAAAGGGCAAACCTTCTGGTGCAAGCTTGCTGGCTTTTGCCATGACTCTTATTTTTCTTTTGTTGCTCATCGCCCGTCCTGGTTGGGGGGCTTTCAGCCTGATCGTGATGCCACGCGGGCTTTTGACCATGACCTGTCTGGTTTTGCTGCTGGTTGCAGTGGCATTTGGGCGCAATACCCTTCGGGATAGCCCGACCGGGCGCGAAACCATGCTGTTTCTGGGCGTCTGGGGCATATTCTCCGTGACCTTGATGGTGCGCAAGATTTTCAATACGACACTCCTTGGCTACGGCTTCGTGCTGGTCACCCCGGGGTTTTTGCTGCTTGTGGGCATGCTGACCGGCGCGATTCCCCGTTGGCTGGCGGCGCGGCATCAACCCTCCGCCATCAGGTTTGTGCAAGGACTCTACGTCGTGTTTGTGCTGTTCGTGATCCTGGGGGTGTGGAAAAACTCTTCCTGGATGTACTGGCAGATGCATTTTTCCATCGGCAAGGGTTCCGATCGTTTTTTGACCTTTTCTCCATCCATAAGTCCCAACGCCTTGGTACATGCGCGCTTCGACATGTGGGCCATGGAAAAATTGCGGCCAAACGATACCTTGTTGGTTCTCCCGGAGGGGTTGATGATCAACTTTCTCTACCGGGTGGTCAACTCCACTCAGGTTCATAGTTTCCTTCCCCCGGACATCGCCACTTTCGGGGAGGACTATTTCATCGAAAAAATTCAGCAGGGGCGTCCACGCTTCATCCTGTTCTGGTATCGTCCCACGCCCGAGTACGGCTATCCGCAGATGGGGGGGCACGATGGATTTGGACAGAAGATCACCGCTTGGTTGAGGCAGGCCTATCGTCCGGTTTACTACCAGGAGAACCGTTTTTCCCTGGACGATCCCGGAAAAAAAGGGTTGATCGTGTTGCAGATCAGAGATGACATCCAGAATCAACGGGGGAACCCCCCACCTTGATCAGGCGGGTTTTCTGGCGACAGCGCACACGCTCAGCCCGAAGGGCAGCTCCACATATCGGATCAAGGCCACCTCCAAACGCAGAATAGTCAACAACAGCCAGTTGAGTGGCCCGGGAAGCAGGGAGAGATCCGATGTCTCCTCTTTTCGCGGGTAGTATTTTTCCACCAACCTGACGCTGGCCGCCAGGGGGAAGAGGAAAAAGTTGAAATATCCCAAATATTCGATCTGGAATCCAGCCTGGAGCAGTTTGTCGCGCATTTCACCACGGGAGTAGCGTTGCCGCGCATGGACGGCCCGATCGTGCGGGCCATACAGGAATTGGAATGCCGAATCAGTCAGGATCAATGTCCCGCCCGGGGCCAGCAAACCATGAATTTCCCTGAGAACCTTGACATCATCCTGGATTCCCTTGTGGTAAAGAACGTCCAGAAGACACACCACGTCCATGGATTCACCACAAAAAGGGGTGTGCTCTGCCGAGGCGCGTGCCAGACGGCGAAATCCCCGGGTGTGACAGAAGGCCAGAGAGTCAGCGCTGAAATCACACCCTGTGGCCTGGCCAAAGCCGGAGAGCATCTCCAGCACCTTACCCGTACCACACCCTACGTCCAGGAGGCGCAACGGGCGTCCGGAAACTGCGGGGAGGTACCGGGAGATGAATCCGGCCACGAGGTGCCGTTTCCCGCGAAACCACCAATGTCGATCTTCCATCTCATACATTTTGCGATATTCGCTGGTTTCCATGTCGGCCCCCGTCAGGGATAGATGCGCGTCATCTCCAGGAAACAACAGTGTCCGGCGGGAAGAGGTGATTTTTCCCCGGCAAAGGGTGTCGCTGGAGACAAAATGCTCAGGACTGCTCCTCGATGCGCAAAACGTCCGGAGGCAGGCCCCGAAAGACCACCTTGTCCCGATCTCCAGCATAAGGCCCCTGTTTGACCTCGATCATCTCAAGGGGTTCCAACACCTGGAACCCGTGTCCCCCACCCGTCAGCAACAAAACATCTCCGGTTTCCAGAATATAACTTTTAAAATATTCCTGCTCTCCGTTATAAAAATCGACCCGCAGCCGCCCCTTGCGAATAAACAGAACCTCCTGGGTGTAATTGACCTCGCGCGGGTGACGATTGTGGAAGTGGGGTTTGATGATTCTTCCTTCCGGATGCTTCATGAATGCCAGTTGTTGGGAAAAATCGTCGGGAGTAAAAAAGGAGACCCCCTCCCGGTCATAATGATAGCGAACGATGATTCCGTACAGGATTGTTTCATCGCGTATTTCGATGACCATGCTTTCATGTCCCTTTTTTTATTTGTGTTTCCTTGGCAATCCGGGAATGCCGGTCCAGCACAGGTAGAGCATGCGCAAATATTTTACCCCACGACGGAAAAATCCCCACAGATTGGTTGCGGTTTTGGATTCGCCGAACTGCCGATTGCCAAATGAATAGGGAATCTCTTCGATGCGGTATTCCCGATGCACCAACTGATGGACCATGAAGATAAAATACTCGCCATAATCACCTTCCAGGGTGAAATGGGAAAAACACTCCCTTTTCAGGACAAGATAACCGCTGGTGATATCCTTGACCGGCAGACGGGTCAACCAGCCACTGAACCGGGAAAGAAACTGGCTCAGAACCCTTTGCAGTTCGTATTGTCCCGAGCGGGTATCTGCCCCGCCGGGAATGAAGCGCGAGGCGATGACACAATCCGATCGGCCTTCCAGCAGAGGCCGCAGCAGGGAGGAGACCAACTCGGGCGGGTGGGCCAGATCACAATCCATCCAGCCAACGTACTCTCCACTGGCTTCGCGAATACCCCGATTGATGGCGCTGGTCAGCCCTCGTTCGCCTTGCCGCCGTACTACCCGCACACGGCTGTCTTTTTCCCGACTGATGGTTTCGGCGAGTTGCCAGGTCATATCCGGCGAATCATCGTCCACGACGATGAGTTCATACTCCACGCCACGCAAGGCCTTGCCGAGGCGTTCCACCAGGGGGCCGATGTTTTCCGCCTCGTTGTAGGTGGGCAAAATCATGGAAAGCGTCGTCACGATCATCTCCTTTTTACGCATCCTCGTTTTGCAAGGTGCGTCCACCCAAGCCATCGATGAGGATTGCCAGGGTGAAATACAAGACGCCCCAGGCCAGAAACATTTTTGCCGCAGTTTCCGGGGTGGCATGAAACCGCATATACAGGGCGGAAAGGCCGGAACCAAGCATGAGCCCATATTCCCATAACACCGTGCGTCGATGTCCCCATCCCATGCGCACCAGTTTCTGGTAGTAGTGCGTGCGATGCGCCCGCCAGACTTTTTTCCTCTGAAAAATGCGTCGAAACATGGTCAGCGTGGCATCGACGATGAAGGGGGAGAACACCAAAAAGGGCACCCAAAAGGGAAAAATGGCATCCCGTATTCCCCAGAAAGAGAAGGTGGCCACCAAAAATCCCATGGGCACGGAACCAACATCCCCCATGAAGATGCGCGCCGGGGGGAAATTGGCGGTCAGAAAACCAAGATTGGCCGCAGCGATCAGGAGCGCGG
Organism: Magnetococcales bacterium; assembly: GCA_015231175.1. Classification (NCBI taxonomy): domain Bacteria; kingdom Pseudomonadati; phylum Pseudomonadota; class Magnetococcia; order Magnetococcales; species Magnetococcales bacterium. Next base: position 15,454 of record JADGBZ010000031.1, read on the forward strand.
CGCCGGCAAAATGCGGGTGACCGGCAAAGTAACCGAAAGCGGCAAAAAAAAGAAACCCGAACGCCCCCATGCCGCCAGCAAAGCCGTCCATGCCATCCATGAAATTGTACAGGTTGAGCATCCAGACAAAACTGACAGCCGAGAGTATCATACCCCCACCGTGCAATGGCACGGGATGAAAACCGGGAAGGACGATCGCTGCGACGGAATATTCACCCATGGCCAGAAAAAACAGGGCGATACCAGTGTGCAGAAAAAAACGCACGGAGGGGGCAATTTCACGGCGGTCATTCCACAGGGAGACAACGACACAGGCCATCCAGGCTGAAACGATGTACTCCCAACCGTGCGGGCGGTGGATGGTGTCCAGCATGAGCAAAAGAGGCCAGGAGACGAGCAAACCACCCAGAATCGCCAAACCGCCGTTGCGCGGTGTCGGACGGGAGTGAAGAGAGCGATGGTTCGGATGATCCAGGATGAACCAGATGGAATCGGGCCGGCTGAGACGCCGAGCAAGGAGCGCCGCAACCAGAAAGGCAACCAGAGCCAGGGGCAGGATGGCGATCAAGGCCTGCTCCGATTTGGCGTGGCATGGTGGTTCATGTTTCGCTCCGGATCGAACGCACGGTCTCTTCCATGTGATTCATGTTCCGCTCCGGATCGAACGCACGATCTCTTCCATGGATGCATCCAGGGAGCGCCGGGGCGCAAAGCCCAGCAGATGACGGCTGCGTTGAGCATCGTAGAGAGAGGAGCCAGCCAGTTTTTCCAGAGCGTCGTGATCGAAAATAAACCGTTTTTTTCTCCAGCGTCCGATCCCATCCCCGATGGAGGCCAAGCCGGCCAGCACAAACATGGGAACGTACCAATTGGGAACCGGTTTGCCCAGGGCATGGAGAATCCAGAGATAAATTTGCCGGGTCGCATAAGCCCGCCCATCGGCCAGAGTCAACTCCTGACGATGGGCGGCAGGGTGCCGGGCAGAGAGCAGAGCCGCTTCCGCCACATCGTCCACATGGATCATGGAGCGGTGGTTGTTGCCCGGAGGCCAGGGAGGAAACCGCCCCTTGTCGATGGCCAGAACCATGCGGGTCAGATTGCCTTTGCCGCCGGGTCCGTAGACCATCGTTGGCCGCAGGATGACGCGGTGAGCAATCCCCTCGGCAGCCAGAACCGCTCTTTCGGCCTGGAGTTTGGCCTGCCCGTAGGGGGTCGTTGGGGCCGGCTCCCGGCTCTCGGCAAGGGGGATCTCTCCCCCCTCTCCCAAAGCTTTGACACTGCTGAAAAAAACAAACCCATGCACCTGTTCCTGCATGGCCAGATGCAAAATCTTTTGTGTACCATCAACGTGGATGCGGTGGTGGGATCCTCCAGCATCACCCCAATCGGAGACCGCATGGGCCTTGCCGGCCAAGTGGAACACGGTGTGTACGTTCTGGCAAAGTTTCCCGGGAAGTTGCCCCTGTTCCAGATCACCCACCAGCGCCTCATCCCAGGGACCGGGACGGGGATGTCGCAACAAGGCCCGTACCCGAATGCCCTCCGCCTGCAAAAGCGCACAGAGACGTTGGCCGATAAACCCTCCGGCCCCTGTCACCAGGACCAGATCGTGACGGGCCGGTCTCATGAGCAACGCCCCATGCCCATGGTCGCGTACAGAGCCAAGGTTTGCTGCACAATGATTTTTTGGGCAAAATGTTCTTCGACCCGTTGTCGTCCTGAGCGCCCCATGCGTCGACGCAACTCTCCATCCAGACCAAGACGTTCGATGGCTATGGCAAGGGCTGCGGCGTCGGCACGGGGAATCAGCAGACCATTCACCCCATCCTGGACGACATGACGACACCCGGGAACGTCAGCTGCCACGATCGCCCGTCCACAGGCTGCCGCCTCCAGGAGAGATTTGGGGAACCCCTCCCGGTAGGAAGGCAACACCGCCACATGGGTGTTGGCCAGAAGATCCGGGATATCTTCCCGTTCTCCAAGCCACTCGACTGTTCCAGCGGCATGCCAGGCCCGCAACTCCGCCTCGGGCACGGTCGACGGGTTGTGTGGATCCGGGCTGCCCACCAGCAAAAACCGCCAGGCAGGATGGTTTTTTTTGAGCCGGGCAGCCGCTGCCACAAACTCGGCCACCCCCTTGTCCCATAACATGCGTGAGACCATGGTCACCACCGGGTCACCCGGCGGTTCCATCTGGACCTGAAAACGCTCAGGATCGACGCCGGATCCGGGAATGATCGTGAGTCTTTCCACAGGAAGGGAGGAGACCTCAGCCAAGGTTGCTGCGTCGTCCAGATTCTGCGCCACCACCCGCACCCTGGGGTGGCCAAGCAAGCGGGGCAGTGCCAGCCGCAAAATTTTTCGGTAACGGATGGCGGAGGGCGTATCCGTGGTAAAGGCATACCCCAGTCCGGCGAAGGCGTTCACCACGCGGGGAACACCGGCAAGGATGGCCGCCAAGGTGCCCAACAGGACAGGTTTGATGGCGACATGGTGGACCAGGTCCGGGCGTTCCCGCAGGTAGAGGGTGATCAACTGAGTGAGGGAGCGCAAGCCGTTCAGGGGGTTCAACCCCTCCCGTTTCATGGCGAGTGGGGCCAGCCGAAACCCCTCCTGGATAATTTTTTCTCCATGGCGGTCAACCCGCACCGCAACCACAACGTCACACCCCTGATTCCGCACCGCACGCGCCAACGGCAACCGATGGGACCAGAAATACCAATCTTCCGTGACCAGAAACAAAATCTTGGGTCGACGGGACTTGCGGACGCCTGAGATCATACCACCTCACGTGATGCAAGGGGCCGAACCTGTTGCTGCCAACAGGACATACACCACTCCCAGTAGGCTCGCATTCGATCCATCCGTATCTTGATTTTGTACATTTCAAAATAATAAAAGAAGTACACCAAATAAAAAGTTACAAAAGGATACCTGTATCTTGCTGCCGTTCCAAAATTATCTGTTACAAGCCCATAAATACACATACCTGTGAAAAAATATAAATTTAAAAACCACATATTCCCACGAATATGTTTGTTTTTAATGGAATGATAAACTGAAAAGATTATAAATATATCAATAAAAATGTTTTCAATAGACTGAAAAAACTGAAATGCGTTGGCCGCTTCCCATGGAAACGGCTTCATGATCATGTATGGCGCGGAAAGAAGACCGATGACAACAATGTCCTGGTAACTTTCGATGGGAATGTACCCTTCTAGACTTTCATTGTGGTTTTCAAAATACATCCATCGCCGATATCGATTTATCTCATCAATCGTCATGAGGTCAGCAAAGTGGGATGCGGCAAAAAAAACGAACCCGACCATCAGGACGCGATAAAATATATTCAACCGGGGCGAAGTTATCATGAAAAACATGACAGCTACTGCAAAAATAAGGAAATTTTGAAACTTAAGCGCCGCCAATGGAAAATGAGCCAAACCTGCCAGTATGTAACGCTTCTTTTGAAAAAAATACACACCAAGAACCATGCAAATCATGACGATACCATCACGCAATGCCATGGACGAATAAAACATCAAACTTGGGTAAAGCAAATAGAACCATTGTGCACGACCAATCAAAATTTTCTTTTTGACGAGAAAAACATAAAGAAGAACATAATACATTACATTAACCATGGAAGCCGATTCAACGCTCCTGATGCTTGGAATCGGAAAAATGGCAAACAGAAGGCCCGGAAGGTGCTTGATGTCAAAATACAACTCAGATGTGACCCCCGTGCGATAGTACATGGCCGCCATGGAATAATGAGTTTGATCAGAAAACTTTGAAAGAATAAACTCCTGGCTTGTCAAAAAAACCAGGCCAAAATGCAAGAAAAGAATGGATGCAACAACGTTGTTGGCACGTGCCAAATACATGGCAAGAAAAAGCCACATCAACATGACCGGCAGGTTGGAAAGTTCCAGGGCAATATCGACAGGCCCGAGGCCGCTCAGGACAAATGCATCCATGTCATCCCCTTGCGATGGGCGGGGAGACGGCTGTGACAATCAGGTGACCCGCCAGGGGCGTCGTCCAGGGAAGCTGGGAGATTTTATCGTCCAAACCTTCCAGGCGGGCGGCTGCCTTGGCTCCGGTCCCTTCATGCAGCCGATAGATAAACCTCAGCAATCCAAACATGCGTCCCTGACAGGTCACATCCTGGATGCCAAGCTCCTTGAGGATCGCCCTGACCTCGCCGGGAGTTGTGAATTCACAGTGAATGGGCGGCAGTGTGCCGCGCAGGGATGCCAGCATATGGCGCAGGCCATTGTAGAGGTAAAACCCGTCCAGGGCATAACGGTTGACCATTGTGAAAAACAGCCTGCCGCCAGGACGTGTCACCCGGATCGCCTCCCGCAGGGCCAGCATCATCTCCGGGCGCTGAAAATACCGGTACACCTCGAAAGCGGTGACCAGGTCGAAATGGTGGTCGGGAAAGGGCAAATGCGTAGCCGTCCCATCGAGGATCTGGATGTCGGGGTTTTGGCGTTGGGCCATGACGCGCATGTTTTCAGCCGGCTCTACGCCAACGACAGCAAACCCGCGTTGCCTGAAAAGGGCAACCTGCTCGCCGGTACCACATCCCACATCCAGGATCCGGGCGTCGGAAGGAAGGATTCCAAGCTGTTGATCCAGGAGTTCATCAATTTTTTTTCGCCCATAGGTGAAGGCCGTCAGTCGGTAATCACTCCGCATGGTGCGGTACCAGGCGTCGAATCGATCAGCAGTGGCATGGTGTTCGGAAATGCTGCGCTGCTCCATGGTAGGCTTTCTCTCAAAGGTGTGCTTCGTGGCCGATGTGATGGTCTCCCATGGGGAGAATATCGAGAATGCCCTGTTCCCGCATATCTCCTGCCCGGGCCAAAACGGCTTCCAGGACAGCGAATTGCCGATCGGTATCATGGGTGAAATTGGACGGATGGAACCAGAGGTGAAAAACCCGCCGCTGGCGGGCGGCCCGTTCCAATCCGGAGCATGCCATGGCGATCAGGTTGCCGGGAGGCACCAGGCGCCGCAGACCGTTACGGCCCAGCAACAGCATGCTGTCGGGAAGGTTGATCAACCCCTGGGATGTACGCAAGGGTACGACCGTCGGCATGGGAAATCGAAAGATGAAAGTCAACAGGTTCAAAAGGCGCCGGACCGCCCGGGAGGGAAAATTGTCATACCAGCGGGGCGTTTGACCCCGAAAAACCTGGATGCCCATGTCACGCAGCAGATCCAGATGGCCGACGCGATTGCGGGGAAACACAAACGTCCGGCAGGGTATGGCGTGTTTTTTGTGCCATACCCGCACCGCTTCCAGATCCGCCCTGGCCGCATCGGGGTGTGCCAGATCGAAGGGAATATGAAAAAACGAGTGGCTGCCAATCTCCTGGGTTGGTTGCACAGCTTGAATGATCGGCAGCAAATCGCTCCCATACCAGGCAGGGTCCATCTCCCTGGGTAACTGAAACAGCCAATCCCGGGTCTCTCCTGCCACGACTGGGCGGGGCAGATCGGGATGGGGCAACTCCTGCCAGGGAGCCGGTCGATCCAAAAGCAGATGACCCACCATCGCCCATGTGGCACGGACCTGGTACTTTTCAAACAGCCGCGCCAGACGGGTGACGATATCCCGCTCGGCGCGGACAGCGGCCAGCTCCTCTGCCCGATAGGGAACGTCACACCGTCCCCAGGCCAGTTCAAGGTCGATGGATATGGTCAAGGCGCCAAGGGCACACATGGTGTCACTTGGCCTCTCTGACAAAACCGTCGATCCAGCGCCGCTTCCAGGCCTGGGCCATGAGAACTCCCCATATCGAGTACTGCCAATTGCGCTCTCCCGAGAGATGTTCCCGCCAGCGTTGGCGGATGGGGAGTGGGTTCAGCAAACCATCGTCCTGCATCCGTTGGGGATCCAGGAGATCTTCGGCCCAGTCACGCAGCGGCCCCCGCAACCAGCCATCGATGGGCACACCGAAGCCCATCTTGGGTCGTTCGATGAGGTGAGGGGGAACATACCGGTAAAGAACCTGCCGCAACAACCACTTACTCTGACCATTGCGAATTTTCCACTCCCCGGGCAATCGCCAGGCAAACTCGACCACCCGATGATCCAGCAAGGGCACACGCGCCTCCAGGGCGACCGCCATGCTGGCCCGATCCACCTTGGCGAGGATATCATCCGGGAGATAGGTCAGTATATCCAAAAGTTGCATGCGTTCGGTATCGTCCACCAGGCCGGCCAGTCCGGAATGGGTGTAGGGCAGGGGATCGGCCTCTCTCTCTCCCTGGACCAACTCCTGATGCAAGGGCCAGAAGGAGAGCAGTTGCGGGTAGATCGAAGCCACCCCGTCCAGGGCGAGTATCTCGGCCAATTTGTGCAGTTTGTCCCCCAACAGGGTGGGACGAGAAGCGGCGGGTATCAGCCGGGTCAAACGGTCCCATGCCGACGGCGGCAGGGAGCAGAGACCACGGGCCACCACCCGACGCAGGGAAGAGGGCAAAAATTGAAAGATACGCCGCAATCGGGCCGCCATCAGGTAGCGGGTGTACCCGGCAAAGAGTTCATCGCCCCCATCACCGGAGAGGGCTACTGTCACCTGGCGTCGGGTCAAGGCCGAGACCAGATAGGTGGGAATCTGGGAGGCATCGGAAAATGGCTCGTCGTACAGCTCCGGCAAGCCGGGCACCAGATCCAGGGCATGGGCGGGTTCGACATAGAGTTCGGTGTGGTCAGTACCCAGATGCCTGGCCACTTCCCGGGCAAAGGGGGCTTCGTTGTGGCCCTGTTCGTGAAAACCGATGGAGAAGGTTTTGATGGGCTGTTGGCTCTGTGCCTGCATCAGAGCCACCACGGTGGAGCTGTCCACGCCCCCTGACAAAAAGGCGCCCAGCGGCACGTCGGCCACCATGCGTCGCCGGACGGCATCACGCAACAACAGGTCGAGTTCAGCGACGGCCTCTGTCGCGCTCCCCCCCCTGGGGGTCCGGCAGGAGGTGGCAATGATTTTCTGCAAATCCCAGAAGGTGTGTTCCTTGACCTCGCCCTGCCGGTTGATCTCGCAATACCGGCCCGGACGCAGTTTGCCGATCCCCTGGTAGATGGAAGCAGGCGCGGGAACGTAAGAATAGGCCATGAAGGCGGCCATGGCCCGGCGGTCGATTCTGGGTTCCCACTCCGGATGCGGAAAAAAGCTCTTGGGCTGCGAGCCAAAAAAGATGGTCCGGCCCAACCGACCCCAGTAGAGGGGTTTGATCCCCAGGCGGTCCCGAACCAGGGTCAGACGTTGTTCGGTGATATCCCAAAAAGCGAAGGCGAACATGCCGATGCAACGGGAGATGGTTTGCTCTACACCCCATGCCTCACAGGCTTCCAACAGCACCTCGGTATCGGAGTGACCACGCAACGACCGGCCCTGGGCAACCAGATCCGCCCGAATCTCCTGGAAATTAAAAACTTCCCCGTTGTAGGCGATGACGGAACGACCACTGGCGGAGACCATGGGCTGATGTCCCAGGGGGGAAAGATCGACGATGGAGAGCCGTCGATGTCCCAAGGCCATGCCGGAGTGGGGATCGACCCAGACGCCACCGTCATCGGGACCGCGCGGGGTCAGGGTGTCGGTCATGCGCGTCACGATATTCACCTGGGCGGCCTGGCTGGTGGCTGCCGTCAAATCCCAGAAACCGGTTATTCCACACACGTTGTTCCATGCTCCTGGGCTGGCGCGGGAAGCGACAGGATTTCCCGATAAAAGGCCTGATATTGATGCACCACCCGTTCGAGGGCATAGTCGGCCAGAATGCGGGCCCTGGCATGGTGTCCCAGCGCCTGGCGCTCCTCGTCTGGAAGATCCAGAAGGGCTACCAGGGCATCCGCCAACGCTTCCGGATTTTGCGAGGGGACCGTGCGCCCCGTGGCGCCGATCAGCAGGGTTGAATCCCCCACGTCCGTCGCCACACAGGGTACGCCGCAGGCCATCGCTTCGCCAAGGGTGTTGGAGAATCCCTCCCCAATCGACGAGGAAACGGCCACATCCAGGGCCGCGTTGATCCGGGCGATATCGTTGCGCTTGCCGACTAAATGCAGACACCCTGTCAAGCCGAGGGCCGGGATGCGATCCGCAAAAAACGGGTTGTCAGGCAGGACATCGGCGCCGACCAGCACAAAGTGGACATCCGGTCGGCGCCGATGGACGCAGACGGCAGCCTCCAAAAAGGTGTCGTGTCCTTTCATGGGGTTGAAGCGGGCCACGATACCCACCAGCGGGGTTGCAGGCGACAATCCCAGTGCGGCGCGCAGCCATGTGCGGGCTTCGGGGTCGGGTCGATATTCCGTGGTGTCGAAACCGTTGGGGATCCGCACCCAACGTTTGGGGCGATACCCCAGACTTTCGTGATAGCTCTTGCCGGCCAGGGAGTTGACCAGGATGGCGTCAGGCTGCGACGAGAGCCTGGCCAGGATTCGTTTGGTCCAATCCAGCTTGCGGCCACCGCTCTGCATGGTGGAACAACGCAGGCTCCAGACAATGCGCGGCGCCCCTGCCCATCTCCCCACCAGCAGACCCAGAAGATCCGAGTGATACATCCATGTTTGCAGGATATCCGGTTGCAGGGTGCGCAACAGCCGGACCAGGCGGAGCAAGCCCAAAGGGTTGGGTATGCCCTGTCGCATCTCCAGGGTGTGAATGGTCAGGTTCAACTCGTCACGGATTTGGGCGCCGATCGGACCCAAGTCGGTCATGGAGATGACGGTGTGGTGATACTCTCCATGGTCCGATCCGCGCAAAAATTTGTGCAGCATGCGCTCCGCGCCGCCGGTGCCCAGGCCGGTGATGAGGTGTACGATGCGGATCATGCCACGGATTCCAAGGCGCGCAAGGTGTTGGCCACCAGATTCGACGTGCTGAACCGGGTGAGGATACGTTCCCGGGCACGTTGCCGCAAGGCGTCCGCTTCCGTATGCAGGCAGCCCAACTGGTTCAGGATATGTTCCGCCATGGCCGCCGGGTCTTTGGGAGGTACGCAGGAGCCGGTCTCCCCGATGATGGATGCGGCATCACCGACATGCGTTGCGACGAAGGGGAGCCCGCAAGCCATGCCCTCGCCGATCACTCCGGAAAATCCCTCACCAAAGGCTGATGAGGAGACACCGAGATCCAGGGCGTTATACACTGCGGCCATGTCATCGCGGGGACCGGCCCAGATCAGGTGATCGGCAAGATCCAGGTCAATGGCCAGGCGGTTGAGCCGCTCTCGCACGGCGGGTTCGCCATCACCCACACAAACGAAGCGAACCGAGGGGATCTGCCGGGCCACAAGCGCAGCAGCCCGCAGAAAGGTGACGTGATCTTTCATCGGGTCAAGGCGGGCAGCAATGCCGACCAGGAGTTGGTCGGATTCGATCTGCCAGGTCTTCCGCAGCCGTTTTCTGGCTTCGGCATCCGGTCGAAATGTGCCCTCGGCATCGATCCCGTTAGGGACCATGACCGATTTTTCCATGGGATAGCCGCGTTCACAATGGAAGGAGCGTCCCGCCTCGGAGTTGAAGATGATCCGGTCGGCAAAACGCGAGAGGCGGCAAGTCAGACCAAAAGTCAGTTTGGTGATGGGGTGGTAGTTGTCCAGATCCATATCCGAGGCCCGTACCCCCCAGACCACGCGGGTGTGGTGCGGGATGACAGGTTTGACCAGAACCGAAAGCAGGTTGGGCTCGACCAGATAACTGTGCAGAATATCCGGCGCCTCGCGTCTTACCAGTTGCACCAGACGCCACACAAAGCCCCCGAGATCCCAGCGGCTTGTTTTGCCCAGGTCAAAAAGCGGCACTCCGGCCTCCTCCAGGGTGCGGGAGAAAAAACCACCCGGATAAAAGCAGGCGACAGCGACGTTGTGGCCCCCCTGGTGGAGACCCCGCGCCAGGAGTGTCAGTTGGCGTTCGGCTCCGCCCCGATTAAGGGATCTGATCAAAAACAGAATTTTCACACTCTACCAGACATGTCACCTGATCCCCGGGGATCGATACCACCACCAGCGCGGACGGTCCGGGGTATAGGCCCGATTCCATGCATTGTCAACCTCCGCGACGAACACGTTGGGCAGTTCCGGCCCATTCCGGGTTGCCTGCAAGCTCTTACGCACGCTTCCGCCCATTGCAAAGTACGCCCTTGAGGTTCACCCTGGGGGGTGGTCTGCGTGGGGTGGCACGCTCCGCAACCAAACGGTCGAACCTCTGCAAGGGAAGCCAAATATGACCTCTGCACGCCATCAGGAACCTGGACATGGCATCACCCTCATCGACACCGGCTATCATCGGCGGGAGTATGCCGCCAGCTACCTGGTCGAGGATAGCGGCGTTGCGGCCTTCATCGAGACCGGCGCCACACCGGGCATTCCTCATCTCCTGGCAGAGCTGGACCGGCGGCACATTTCCCGTGCAGCGGTGGCTTATGTCATCGTGAGCCATGTGCATTTGGATCATGCGGGAGGGGCAGGGGTCTTGATCTCCCAGCTTCCCAACGCCCGCCTGGTTGCCCACCCGCGAGGTGCGCCGCACCTGGTTGACCCTGCCCGGTTGACCGAAAGCGCCCTGGATGTCTACGGGGAGGTGGCTTTTCACCACTCCTTCCAGGAGATTCGTCCGATTCCCGAAGATCGGGTCATTGTCGGTCGGGAAGGGTTGCAGTTGCCCCTCGGCAGCCGGAACCTGACCATTCTCGACACCCCCGGCCACGCCCGTCACCATATTTGCATCTGGGACGAAAAAAGCCGGGGACTTTTCACGGGTGACGCCTTCGGTATCGGCTATCGGGAGTTCGATAACGGTCAGACGACTTTGCTCTTCCCGGCCACCACGCCTACCCAGTTTGACCCGGATGGCATGCACCACACCTTCGACCGGTTGGCCGGTCTCTCTCCCAAAACCCTGTTTTTGACCCACTACGGACCGCTCCCTTTTGCGCCTCACTTGACGCAAAATTTGCACCAACTCCTGGACGCCTATGTCGCCCTGGCCCGGCAACACGCACAGGATGGACACGAACGCCATGGTCGCCTGGTCGCAGGCATCGAAAAGCACCTCTTGAACTACTTGGCCCGGCATGATTTTACCCTCCCCCTGGCCACCCGGCGGGAGTTTTTGGCCATGGATATCGAAATCAACGCCCAGGGTCTGGCCAATTGGTTGGATCGTGAAAGCCGGGCAAAGCAAAAGGAGTCCCGCTCAGCACCCGATCGCGCATGAGGTCCGATATGCCGGGATCCAGTCCGACATGCCGGGGTCCAGGCAGGTCAGGTGGTTCTCTGGTTGATCCTGTCAAGGTCAACCTGGTGAGGTGCAGGGCGGCACCCTGACGACATCACCTCATCAGGGCGGGCCTTTTTTCTGGAGAGGCGCCAGGGGGTTGCAGGGACACCCTGGCACCGGGCATCCCACGCACACCGGTTTTTTCCGGCAATGGGATTGGGCGTGTGCGACGATCAAGGCGTGAAACTCTCCCAACGCTTGTGGGTCCGCAGGAAAGGCTGCATGGACCATCCCCTGGATCAGATCGTACTCAGCCTGGGGAGCCACCCAACCCAACCGGGAGAAGAGTCGTTTTGTGTAGGTGTCCACGATAAAAAAGGGCCGTTTGGCTTCGTAGCACAGAATGGAGTCGGCTGTCTCCTTGCCAATCCCGTGTACTTGCAGAAGTTTCTCTCGTAGCGGGCCGGTCTCCAGGGCAAAAAGCGAGGCGGGTTCATCGCCAAAGCAGGCAAGGAATTCTGCAAGGGCCTTCAGCCGCCGGGTCTTGACGCGAAAATATCCGGCAGGTCGAATCAACTCCCACAAGGTGGCGTCGGGAACCTGGCGTATGGCTGCCGGGTGGAGCAGACCAGCCGATGCCACAAGCTGTACCGCCTTGCAAGCCTGAGTCCAGGCGGTGTTTTGCACCAGGATGGCCCCCACCATCATCTCGAAGGCCTCCTTGGCCGGCCACCAATGCCGGGGACCATGGACGGTCAATAAAATCTGATAGAGGTCAAATGGGGTCATTGTTTGGGGTGGTGTGTCTGTTTGGGACAGGGCTATCATTTTAGCCGACCAGTCAGGGCATGACGGATCAAAAACGCATGCGGACGATGGCGTTTCCGGTTTAACAGGTCAAGGGTTGACACCACAAAACCAGGATGCCTGATCCAGTGTCACCTGCCGCGCTTGATGGCCTGGATCGCCTCTTCCAGGGACTGAAGAAAACGGGAGCGATCTTTGTTGCCGAAGGGTGGTCCGTTGCCCCGGATCTCCCCGGCATCGCGCAGGTGGGCGTTGAGGTCGCGCAGGGCCAAGGCCATGCCAATGCTATCGTCGTCGAAGGGCTTTCCGGTGGGGCCGACGACCCGCGCACCCTTGGCCAGACAGCGGGCGGCGAGGGGAATGTCTGCCGTGATGGCGATATCCCCCTGCTCGATGCGCTCCACGATCCAGTCATCGGCTTTGTCCAGACCACCCGCGACCACCTGGATTTTCAGCAGGCGATGGGTTGGCAGGCGCATCCATTGGTTGCTGACCATATGAACAGCCAGCCCATGGCGCTCGGCAACCCGCATGACCTCGGCCTTGACTGGGCAGGCGTCGGCATCCACATAGATCATCGTGTCGCCTCCGGCGGATCTTGTACCATGCACTCCCGGGTCTGGATCCCGTTGTCCACCGGGATGTTGCATGTTCGTCCACGCCCGGGATGTTGCATGTTCGTCCACGCCTCGCCTCCTGTCTGCTCTTGTGTGTCAGGGGAAGGCATTCTGGATCACCTCGACCTGCCATCCGAGTCCCCTGGCAGAGACAGACACGACATCAAAACGACAGGCATGCTGGGCGTATTCCGGATTGGCCAGCAGGTAGAGCGAACCCAACTGCATCATGCGACGCTGCTTGTGGATATGTACAGCTTCGACGGGCAGTCCGTATGCGTCGGAACGGCGCGCCTTGACTTCACAAAAGACCAGAACCCCTTCATGCAGGGCGACGATATCCAGTTCTCCCTGACGGAAACGCACATTACGACCAAGAAGGTGGTAACCGGTTCGGCTCAGATGCCCGGCTGCCAGATCTTCTGCAAAGCGCCCAAATTTTTTCCGGTCGTCTTGATGTTTCGTCATGGACAGCTCGAAGAACTGTTTTTTTCCTGATGCGTATTCACTGCTCAAGTCTGGAGCTGCCGGAACAGGCAGGCAAAAAAACCATTCTCCGTTATCGTGCTTGAAGCATGGAATGCTGTCAAGAAGGCGGATTTCCAAACCGGATTTTGATCCCTGTGACCATGGTCTGCCAAACAAAAAGGTTGTTCCTTGATTTGGTTTGCAACCTGTTTTGATCAGGGTTGTCCCGTGGCCGGTGGATTGTCATCATTCAGACGCAGGGGATGCATGGCCGACAGTCGCCACGAAAAATCTTGCGGGAAAAGAGGTAATCGTTCAACATTTCCGAAAACGGAGCCCGCATGGAGGGCAAGTCTTGAGAGGGTTTTCTTTTGGCAATCATTTGATTTTCCATTCTGGAGGCTGTTTTTATGTCCACCGAACATGTCTATCCGGTTGCACCGGAAGTGGTTGAGCGGGCGCTCATCAACGATGCGCAGTACCAGGAGATGTACCAGCGCTCCATCACGCAACCAGAGGCGTTCTGGGCTGAACAGGCAACCCGGTTTGTGGATTGGATCAAACCCTGGGATCGGGTGGTGGATACAGACTTCAAGCGGGCCCGCATTCGTTGGTTTGAGGGGGGAAAACTGAATGTAGCCAGCAACTGTCTTGATCGGCACCTGGAGAAACGCGGCGACCAGGTGGCGATCATCTGGGAGGCTGATGATCCCCAATTGTCGAAAAAGATCACCTATCGCGAGTTGCACGAGCGGGTGTGCCGTTTTGCCAACGCTCTCTTGGCACGCGGGGTGAAAAAAGGGGATCGGGTGGCCATTTACCTTCCCATGATTCCGGAAGCGGCGGTGGCTATGTTGGCGTGTGCCCGGATTGGCGCGGTACATTCGGTTGTTTTTGGCGGGTTCTCCCCGGAATCCTTGAAGGACCGGATCCTGGATTCGGATTGCCGGGTGGTGATCACCGCAGACGAAGGGGTGCGTGGTGGTCGCAAGGTGCCTCTGCGTCAAAACGTCGATCAATCCCTGCTGCACTGTCCCCAGGTCCATACCGTGTTTACGGTCAAGCATACTGGTGGACACGTTGACTGGATCAAGGATCGTGATGTGTGGTACCACGAAGCCACTGCGGCGGTTTCGGCTTTCTGCCCGGCGGTCGAGATGGATGCCGAAGATCCGTTGTTCATTCTTTACACATCAGGTTCGACGGGGAAGCCCAAGGGGGTGTTGCACACCTCGGGTGGCTACCTGGTCTATGCCGCGATCACGCATAAATACGTCTTTGATTACCACGATGGGGATATCTACTGGTGTACAGCGGATGTCGGCTGGGTCACGGGTCACTCCTATATCGTTTACGGACCTTTGGCGAATGGCGCCACCACATTGATGTTCGAAGGGATTCCAACCTATCCCGATACGTCGCGTTTCTGGCAGGTGGTGGACAAGCACCAGGTCAACATCTTCTATACGGCGCCCACGGCCATTCGTTCCCTGATCGCCGCCGGTACGGACCTTGTAAAAAAAACCAGCCGGAAATCCTTGCGTATTTTGGGCTCGGTAGGCGAACCGATCAATCCGGAGGCCTGGGAGTGGTATCACCGGGAGATCGGCGAACGGCGCTGCCCCATCGTGGATACCTGGTGGCAAACGGAGACCGGTGGCATCTTGATCACGCCCCTGCCCGGGGCCACCCTGTTGAAACCGGGTTCGGCGACCCGGCCTTTTTTTGGCATCGTACCGGAAATTGTCGATCCGCAGGGGCAGGTTCAGGAGGGGGCATGCAGTGGCAATCTGGTTTTGGCACGCTCCTGGCCAGGCATGATGCGGACCGTGTATGGGGATCACGAGCGGTTTATCAGCACCTATTTTTCCACTTATCCGGGCAAATATTTTACCGGAGACGGGTGCCGGCGCGATGCCGATGGGTACTACTGGATCACGGGCCGGGTCGATGATGTCATCAACGTTTCCGGCCATCGGCTGGGTACGGCGGAGGTTGAGAGTGCTCTGGTCTTGCATCCCCTGGTTTCCGAGGCGGCTGTGGTTGGTTTTCCCCATGACATCAAGGGGACCGGTATCTATGCTTACGTTACCCTGATCCATGGCACCACACCCGATGCCGCCCTGAAAAAGGAACTTATTGACCTGGTCCGCAAGGAGATCGGTCCTTTGGCGACCATCGATATTCTGCAATGGGCGCCCGGTTTGCCAAAAACCCGATCCGGCAAGATCATGCGGCGCATCTTGCGCAAGATTGCCTGCGAGGAACTGGATAGTCTTGGAGACACCACCACCCTGGCCGAGCCGGGTGTGGTGCAGGATTTGATCAAAAACCGCCCCGGTCATTGAGCATCGGGGATTTTTTCACCTCAGGGGTGGTTTGGCGCCACCCCTGGTCAAGCATGTAATCCCGGCAGGGCTGGGCAAGGAGGAATGGCATGGGTCGCATCCACAATTTCAGCGCTGGTCCCGCGGTTTTGCCCCAGGAAGTTCTGGAGCAGGCCCGTGATGAGATGTTGGATTACCGGGGCAGCGGCATGTCGGTCATGGAGATGAGCCATCGCTCCAAGGAGTACCTCGCCATCATCGAGGGCGCCGAGCAGTTGGTGCGGGAGCTGATGGGCGTCCCTGCCAATTATAAAATATTGTTTCAACAAGGTGGGGCGACCTTGCAGTTTGCCATGGTTCCCATGAACCTCCTGACCCGCCCTGATCAGATCGCCGATTACATCCTGACCGGCAGTTGGTCCAAAAAAGCTGCCAAGGAGGCCAAACTTTTCACCTCTGGAGTTCGCCATCCGGCCTCCTCCGAGAAGGTCAACTTTACCCGGATTCCCCGCCAGGAGGAGTTGCAACTCACCCCGGATGCGGCCTATGTCCACATGACCTCGAACAACACCATATTCGGCACGGAGTATTTTTATACCCCGGCAACCGGGAATGTTCCTCTGGTGGCGGACATGTCTTCCAACATTCTTTCGCGTCCGGTGGATGTCTCCCTTTTTGGGTTGATCTATGCGGGAGCGCAAAAAAATCTGGGGCCCAGCGGTGTGACCCTGGTGATCGTGCGAGAGGATCTTCTGGGACGCAAGGGCGGTCTGCCGTCCATGTTGGACTACAAGGTTCAGGTGGAAAATCAATCCATGCTCAATACCCCGCCCACCTATGCCATCTATATTTTGGGGCTGGTGTTGCAGTGGGTGAAAAAACAGGGCGGGGTGGCCGCCATTGAAGGCCGCAACATGCGCAAGGCGGCCAGGCTCTATGATGCGATCGATCAATCCGGTTTTTATCTCTGTCCGACAGAGAAGGAGAGCCGGTCACGGATGAATGTGCCATTCACTTTGGCCAAGGCGGAGTTGACCGACACCTTCCTGGCCGAGGCGAAAAAGGCCGGCCTGGTCTCCCTGAAGGGGCACCGCTCGGTAGGGGGGATGCGGGCGTCGATCTACAACGCCATGCCCGAGTCGGGCGTCGATGCGCTGATCGCTTTCATGCGGGATTTCCAGGCCCGGCACGGCTGAGGCAAAAGGTTACCGTAGAGGTGCCCATGGATCACTGGGAGGAGGGGGAGTTCCCTTCCTCCCGGTGGGGTTTGGGTCGGGCTTTCGACAGGGTTTTTCAGGTTCCATTTTTTTGTTGAAACCCCATCAGTTGGGAGGCTGAGTCGCCGCTCCCTGTTCATGATCGCAACCATGATTGAAAAAGGAGGGCGAGTCGATATGGATTTTCTGCGTCATTTTATTCGGTTGGAGTCGGCTGGCGGGATTATTTTGGTCATCGCTGCGGCATGTGCGCTCACTCTGGTCAATTCACCTCTGGCCCATTATTACAATCTCCTGCTGAATACGCCGGTATCGATTCAGGTTGGGGCTCTTGTGGTTGCCAAGCCCCTGTTGTTGTGGATCAACGATGGTTTGATGGCCATCTTTTTTCTGTTGGTCGGGTTGGAAATCAAGCGTGAAATCCTGGAAGGGCAACTTTCAGACCCTTCGCAAATTCTGCTTCCTGCTGTGGGCGCTTTGGGGGGGATGGTCGTTCCAGCCGCGCTGTATGTGCTGATCAACCATGGAGACCCATCTTCCCTGAACGGCTGGGCCATCCCGACCGCTACCGACATTGCTTTTGCCTTGGGTATCCTGGCGCTGCTGGGGAGTCGCGTTCCCGCCAGCCTCAAAATTTTTCTCATGACTCTGGCAATTCTGGATGATTTGGCGGGTATCGTGATCATCGCTTTGTTCTACAGTTCCGACCTTTCCGCTCAGGCCCTGCTCTTGGCCGGGGTGTGTGTCGTGGGGTTGGTCATCATGAACCTCTGCCGCGTCACCAGTATCGCCATCTATGCGACGGTGGGATCTCTTCTGTGGTTATGCGTCCTCAAATCCGGGGTTCATGCCACCCTGGCGGGTGTCGTCATCGCCCTGACCATCCCTTTGAGAACGAACCATGCCACGAAACGATCCCCCTTGCGTCAGCTTGAGCATGACTTGCATCCGGTGGTCTCCTTTGGGGTTTTGCCGATTTTTGCCTTTGCCAATGCCGGCATCCCCTTGGGGGGCATCAGAATGGAGGATTTGTTGAACCCTGTTCCTCTGGGCATTGCCGTTGGCTTGTTTGCAGGCAAACAGATTGGCGTTTTTACCTTTGCGTGGACCGCCATCAAAATCGGCCTTGCCAAGCTGCCCGAAGGGATGACGTGGGGTCGGCTCTACGGGGTCGCGCTGCTCTGTGGGGTGGGTTTTACCATGAGCCTGTTTATTGGCTCTCTGGCCTTTGAAAACATGGGGGAGACTGGCTCTGGCGTCATTATGGCCAATCGCCTGGGCATATTGATCGGATCCCTGATGTCGGCCATTTCAGGATATTTTCTCTTGCGCCACCTGTTGCAAGAGAAAACAACCTCATAGCTACACAGAATCTTTCAAAGTGCGTACCGCCCGTTATTTATCCAGATGGACCCCCTCTTCTTTCGCCCAGGCGCGAAACAACGTCAAACATGCTTCGTAGTCGTATTGATCGAGGGCCAGTTTGATGGTCTCCAGATTTTTTCGACGCTGGCCGTTCGGCGTCAACGCTGCTATTTCCGTCAACACAACATCCACCGATGCGTCATAGACGAGGAGTAACGCCACGGCCCTTTGGAACAAGAGAGACAAATCTTCCAGACCGATCTCAACTCCAGGTTGGTCTTCTTTCGAGGTGACAGCCTCCAGTGGCATCAGCGTGGTCTCGATGGTTGACACAATTCGGGCCAATTCGCTGGCTGTTGTACCGAACATTTTTGGCAGATCCTCCAATCCGTGCTGGATTTTCGACTGTTTTTCGATCTGTTCCGCAAGGTTGGCCAATTTTGAAGCCCCGATGGTGGCCGACACCCCCTTCAAGGTATGGGCGATGCGTTCCAATGTCATGATGTTGCCTGAGGCCAGGCACCGCTCCATCTCCTGACAGGCGCCGCCTTGATTGTGAGCAAACTTGAGCAGAACGTGACGATAAAGCACCGTGTTGCCGCCGATGTTGCGCAGGCCCTTGGCGATATCTATTCCTGGAATCGGTGGTAGTGGCAACACCGGGGCCATGCTGTGTCCGAAGGGGGGTACAACGGAAGGTTGGGAAATCAGGCCGGGTCGATGTTCGAGCCATTTGGCCAGGGTTGCATACATCTCCTCCGGGTCAACCGGCTTGGCAATGTGATCGTTCATGCCCGCTTCCAGGCATTTTTCCCTGTCGCCGGCCATGGCGTTGGCCGTCATGGCGATGATGGGCAACTCGTCGGCGCTCAATTTTTTCCGAATTTGCCGCGTGGCGGTCAGACCATCCATGACCGGCATTTGCAGATCCATCAAAACGCCGTCAAAATGGTTTTGACTGACCAGATTGACTGCCTCCAAACCATTCTTGGCGATCTCAACCATGATTCCTGCCTGTTCCAACAACTCCCGGGCCACCTGCTGATTGATTTCGTTGTCCTCCACGAGGAGCAACTTGACCCCTGCCAGATTGGCACGATGGATGTTTGAACAACGCATCGCTTGCCGTGCCGGTTCATGGCCAAACGCGATCATGATAACGTCTACCATGGAGGTGATATTGACCGGCTTCATCAAGAAACCGTCCAGGAGGTTCTTCTCCTCCTCCGGTGCGGCGATATACTCCTGACCATAGGCAGTCACCATGATGATGATCGGGTTTTTTTTCAGAGACATCCCCTTTTTGATGTGGCGCGCCACTTCCAGGCCGTTCAAGCCGGGCATCTTCCAATCCAGAAGGACCAGGTCAAAAGGAGAACCTTTTTCATTGGCTGCCAATAGCTCATCGATCGCCCTTGCGCCACTTTCGGCACAAACCGGTTGGTAGGCCAGAGACGCCAACTGTTCGGAAATGATTTGCCGGGCGCCAGCGTTGTCATCCACCACCAAAATGTGCAACCCGCGAATGCTTTCCGCGGGCATGAGAAGTTCCGGCGCCAAACCACCAACCTTGCCGAAACGGGCCGTAAATGTGAAACGGCTGCCACGCCCAGGGTCGTTTGTAACACCAATTTGCCCCCCCATCATCTCGACCAGGCGTTTGCTGATCGCCAGTCCCAAACCGGTGCCGCCATACTTCCGGGTTATGGAGGTATCTCCCTGGGAAAATTCCTGGAACAGCTTGCTCATTTGCTCCGGCGTCATGCCAATACCGGTATCGCGAACCGTAAAGCGAAGAAATACATCATCTTGTGTCTCTTCCAACGCTTCGGTGATGATGGAAACCTCCCCTTTCTCCGTGAATTTAATGGCGTTACCGACCAGGTTGGTCAAAATTTGCCCCAGGCGATGAGAATCCCCGCGCAGATTGTGGGGGACGTTTCTCCTGGTATCCAGCAATAGTTCCAGACCTTTTTCATGGCTTTTGACACTCAGAATGGCCACCACGCCACCCAAAACCTCATCCAGGGTGAATCCGGCATCTTCCATGGTGAGCTTGCCCGCCTCGATCTTGGAAAAGTCCAGGATATCGTTGATCAGTTGCAACAAAACATTGGCGCTGAGACTGACCTTGGAAAGATAATCTCTCTGTTGTCCGGTCAACTCGGTCTGGAGGCAGAGATGGGTCAAGCCAATGACGCCGTTCATCGGCGTGCGAATTTCGTGACTCATCGAGGCGAGAAACTCTGATTTGGCCTGATTGGCTTTTTCCGCCACGAGCCTGGCGCTCTCCAACTCGGCATTTTTATCTTGCAGCACCTGGTCCAGGCGTTTGCGTTCACTCATGTCGCGCACGGCGGCAAACACCCCCTGCAATTTCCGATTACGGTCATAGATGGTGGTCGCATGCAGGGACACCGGTGTTTTTTTGCCATCCCTGGCCCACACGGTGAGTTCGTAGTCAATGACCTTCTTTTCGCTCAGGACCAGCAGGATGCCGGCCTCGGCCCGCTCCGGGTCATTGAAGTGATTCCGAAAGGGTGAACCAATCAACTCGTCCCGGGAACAATTGGTGATCACCTCCATTTGCTTGTTGGCGTCCGTGATGATGCCAGACGGATCGGTGATGATCAGCGCGTCGATACTCGATTCAATGAGCGAGCGTGTGTAAAACTGCTGATCCCTGACACGCTGATCAAGCTTCTTTTGCTCGGCCTCGACCTGTTTGCGTGCGGTGTTATCCGTGCCGATCAGCAGGTAGCCTATGATATCGTTGTCATCGTCGCGCAAGGCGGTGACCGACACGACTGCCGGAAAGCGACTGCCATCCTTGCGGATGTAGGTCAGCTCGTAGATATCTTCGATACCACGCGAGGCCTTGAACACCAGGGCCTCGAATCCTGGGGTGATCTGCGTGGCAAGTTCATCGCTCAGCGCCTTGGCGCGGGCGACCACCTCTTGCGGATCGGAAATATCGGCGGGGGTGATTTTGTTCACCACCTCCACGGCTGTATAGCCCAACATGCGCTCGGCGCCGACATTGAATATTTGAATGACACCCTCTGCGTCGGTTGCAATACTCGAAAAGTTGGGGCTGTTGAAAATGGCGTTTTGCAGGGCGCCAATTTCACAAAGTTTATTAGGCATGATCAAACCTCTGAAAAACGCTGCCGTGTCGCATATCGCCACAGGGGTTTGACGATATAAGATACCAGTAAAAACAATAAACTCCTGACTGGATTATACGCAGACTCCGACGTTTTTGTTTATTCTTTTGGGGTATGATTTAAACGACCAGCTTTTTTTATTCAGATTATTTAAGAGGAAAATATAACTTTTTTTTCAGAATACCACAAGCATGGCCCGTTGTGTATCAATATCGAGACTCCCGCGCTATCCGGCAGTGAAAATCGAAAGCCGGACTGTGGCGTTGTGCCGGAAGCGCTTCGATTGTACAGTGTGAATGGGGTCGGTCGCCAAGAATCTGACTGGTTGATCCTCTTACAAAACCAGGGACCATCGGCCCTGGCCGGGTTTTTCCTGTCTTGACACTGGTCGGCATACGTTTTGCTCAACCTCCACCGGGTGTGGGATACGACCGTTTGACATGGCTCGACTCCAGCCTTGCGGCGGAGAGACCATACCGGTTGGCAGGGATGTCTGTTAAGGTTGAATTACCCGAGGGTTTTGGCAATGTCATTTCAAATCAAGAGCAACCGTTTTGCCAGAGTTTCGGCTACAGGTCTGATATGTGGCCTGTTGGTTTTGACTTTGCCTTTGGGGGGGTGTGTCTCCAGCAATGTCCTCCTGAAGCAGGAGAGCGGATATTCCAAGCTCGCCCCTTTGGTCGTTGTTGTGGAGAATGAAGACAGGCTGGGCATGAAGGGCCGTCTGGAGCACCTGCTGCTCTC
The DNA here is from genome assembly GCA_015231175.1 of Magnetococcales bacterium. Taxonomy (NCBI): domain Bacteria; kingdom Pseudomonadati; phylum Pseudomonadota; class Magnetococcia; order Magnetococcales; species Magnetococcales bacterium. The sequence continues at coordinate 37,414 of JADGBZ010000031.1, forward strand.
GCAAGGTTTCAATGTGGTCTCCGACCTTGGTGAGCACAAACGCCTGGTGGTCACCGAGGAGCTTCCAGCCACGGCGGTGGTCGAGCCGGGGAAGGATGTGCAACAGGTCAAACGGATGACCACCGATCTGCAAAACAGGTATCCGGTCAACTATGCGTTCCGGTTCGGCTATCAGACCGACCAGCAGGGAGATGTCATAAAATTGACTGGTTCCATTGTGGATCTGCGCAGTGGTGAGTTTGTTTTCTCTTATGAATTTCAGGATGGCTTGGTGACACCGTTCAACACGTACATCCTCGGAGAAGAGTTGGCCAAGACTTTTCCTGATGGCAAGCCGAGGCAGGTTGAGGATGGCGTTGGGGCCATCCACTCCGATGCGCATGGCAACACATCCGCCGTCACTCCGACCGAGACCTCGGGAACACCGGGGGGTTCTGAAGAGAAAGGGGTTGCTGCTCCGGCGAAGGATTCGTCTGCCAGGAAGGATGTCAAGTCGGGCAAGGTGGAGTTGGTCAAGGAGATTGCATGGCAGACCAATCTGCTGGCGCTGAATACTTCCGTGGAGGCATCTCGCCATGCCACCCCGGGTGATCCGATGGTAGCTGTAGCCGCAGAGATCAAAAATCTGGCGGATCGCAGCATGCTGGGTGTCCTGGAGTTGGGCACCCTCATGCACACCCCGTTGGCCGCCGAGTACCGCGCCGAGGAGTTGCTGGCCCAGTTGACGCCCGAACTGGAAACGGCAACCAGCCATTTGCTCTTTGCGCAAGGTAAGAACCCTGGCGGGGCAGGGGGTGTTGCCGGCGCCAAGGGGTCCGCCGGCAAGGGCGTTGCCCAGGCGGGTCAGCCCGAACAGGGGCAAAACAGGATGGGCGAGTTCGCCATGGCTCCAGCCTATCCTGTGCCGACGCCAAACCCACGGCGGTGGGATGCCGGGGGCGTGCCGACTCAATTGGCCATGGTGGCCCCGGTCCCACAACCCAAGCCCAAGGCCATGACGACCCCCTGACCTTTGTTGCGCCACAGTCGTTGTGGCGAGACAGCCTGTCGCCCAAACCACCCCTTCGCCTGGAGAGATCCAATCCGCAGTGGTGGTTTGGGTTTTTCGATTGAAAGACTGGGATGGAGGTCCAGGAGGAAGGGCTGTGCCCTTCCTCCTGG